>JAJZYC010000104.1 GCA_021806125.1 bacterium | reverse complement strand
CGGACGGGGTACATCTCGTCGCCACGTGGAATAGTTATATTGATGTTCTTCAGAATGATACGCTTTTAATACCAGCTGGATACTTTAATACAACCCAAAGAAATATCGAGTCGGGAAGTGAAGTCCAAATGATTGTTGGCTCCAAGGACGTTCTAGGTCTTCAGGGTAAAGGCGCCGGATTTTTGCTTAAAGGAAAAGCGAAATTCGAAGGAGACGGTTCAAATTTCGATAAAATGAAATCCCGTTTTGCATGGGTTAGGTCGGTTATAGTTTTTAATGTAAAAGAAGTAACGCAATTAATCTAATTAACATTATCTAATCAAGAAGTTCATCCTCATCCGTCTTAGTAAATATCGAAACCACAGTTCTCGCAATATGCACCGGAGCGAAGGATGAAGTAACAGTTATAACGACAATAGAGCCAAGGCCTTAAAAATATTTATAAAATTAGGTTTTATATTGTGAATCGCAATAAAAAAGCCGCAGTTATGTTGTTTTATATTTCAACAATCTGTTTGCCAAACGGCGTAAGCGCAAGTCCCGCTAATTTTAAGTGCTGAAATGCAAACGGAATACCTATAATGGTAACAGCCGATATTAAAGCGGCTGTAAGTTCGCCTAAGGCAAGCCACCATCCGCATAATATAATCCATAAGACATTTCCGATTAAGCTGATTGATTTGCCTGTATCGGTATCCGGCTTATCGATTATCTTTCTTCCGAACGGCCAAAAAGAAAAAACGGCTATTCTAAAGGATGCAATGCCGAAAGGTATTCCGATTATGGTTATAAAAGAAATTATTGCGGCGAGCGTCCAGCCTAAACCCATTAAGAATCCGCCGAACACAAACCATATAATATTGCCTAACAGACGCATCAGAGACATTTAATTTTACCTCTATTTTTTTTAATTCTTTTTATATTTCAGCAACTTAATGCAAGCAAAGTCTGCGATTAGCATGTTATATATAGTTTAAAGAGCTTAACTACATGGTGTTTCTAATGTTATATTATGTTAAATATCTTATTATATAAAAACATCAAAGTCAATGTTCTAAGAAAGTATGTTCTAAGTAAAGTATTTTAAATTAGCCGGCGGCTACAGTATTAATTTTTTATTTTAAAAATAACGTGACGGCTTGAAATTTCAAAAATATGCGCTATAATTAAATTAAAGAAAGAAAATAAGTTTAAGGCAAAGATATTTCCGAATATATGTTTTTTATGCAGCATGCCGCCGTCAGTCAGTTTAATGCTTAACTTTAAGCACATTGGACGTTAAAAACCAGTGACTGCGACGGCGGTATTTTTTTATTACGAAGATACGAATTTGCCTTAATATTTCTCCTAATCCTGCCTAATGTCAAACTCAGTCGGGCGATATTTCGCAGAGATATTTTCCCCTAAAAATGATAAAATAATTATATTATGGAGTTATTTAATCTCGTTTCGGAAAACAGTCCCGCCGGGGACCAGCCTCAGGCGATAAGTTCTTTAGTAGAAGGGATAAAATATAAAAATTTCAGGTATCAGACGCTTTTAGGGGTAACGGGGTCGGGGAAAACATTTACGATGGCTAACGCCATCAAAGAACTCGAAAGGCCGGCTCTTATAATAGCGCCGAATAAAACCCTTGCCGGACAGCTTTATTCCGAATTTAAAGCCCTTTTTCCCGAAAACGCCGTAGAGTTTTTCATAAGCTATTACGATTATTACCAGCCGGAAGCTTATGTCCCCTCGAAGGACCTTTACATCGAAAAAGATTCCGCTATTAACGACCAGATAGATAAAATGAAACATTCGGCTACGCGCTCTATCCTTTCCAGGAGGGACGTCATAGTAATCGCATCGGTTTCCTGCATTTACGGATTAGGGTCGCCCGAAAGTTACGCCAATATGCTCCTCGAAGTAAAGAAAGGGGACGAGGCGAATCTTAGCGACATTCTTAATAAGCTGACCGATATTAGATACGAAAGAAACGATATAGATTTCCACCGCGGAACGTTCAGGGTGAGAGGAGATATAGTCGATATTTTTCCGGCTTACGAAGAAGAAATAGCGGTAAGAATAGAATTTTTCGGAAACGAAATTTCCATGATAGCCGAGATTGACCCGCTAAGGGGTACGGTTACAAGAAGGCTTTCGAAAACCGCGATTTATCCTGCATCGCATTACGTCGCCGACGAGGTTACCTTAAAGAGCGCCGTCAAATCCATAAAGGAAGAATTAAAAGACAGGTTGATGGAGCTTAAGGCTATGGGCAAGCTTGTCGAAGCGCAGAGGCTTGAGCAGAGGACTATGTACGACCTTGAAATGATGCAGGAAATGGGTTACTGTTCCGGAATAGAAAACTATTCGAGGCATTTGACCGGAAGAAAAAGAGGGGAACCGCCGCCTACGCTTTTGGACTACTTCCCGGACGATTTTATAATTATGATTGACGAATCCCATGTTTCGGTTCCGCAAATCAGGGGAATGTATAACGGGGATATTTCAAGAAAATCGACGCTCGTGGAATACGGCTTCAGGCTTCCCTGCGCATTGGACAACCGTCCGCTGAATTTCGAGGAATTTTCTTCCCATATAAAAAACCTTATCTTTGTTTCCGCTACGCCCGCCGAATACGAGCTGAGCGTTAGTTCG
Organism: bacterium; assembly: GCA_021806125.1. Classification (GTDB taxonomy): domain Bacteria; phylum SZUA-79; class SZUA-79; order Acidulodesulfobacterales; family Acidulodesulfobacteraceae; genus Acidulodesulfobacterium_A. The sequence goes on along the minus strand of JAJZYC010000104.1, from coordinate 2,734 downwards.
CAAGTCGTCGAGCAGATAATCCGCCCTACGGGGCTAATCGACCCGGAAGTCGAAGTAAGGCCTGAAACCAATCAGGTCGACGATATAATAGGCGAAATTAAAAAAACGGTTGCCGGAGGAGGGAGAGCCCTCGTAACCACTCTCACCAAAAGAATGTCGGAGGACCTGGCGGAGTTTTTGACCGACAGCGGCATTAAAGCAAAATATCTTCACTCAGATATAGATTCTCTTGAAAGATTTAAGATTATAAGGGAGTTAAGGCTCGGCGAGTTCGACGTGCTGGTGGGAATAAATCTGTTAAGGGAAGGGCTGGATATTCCTGAGGTTGAGCTTATCGGAATTTTAGACGCCGACAAAGAAGGCTTTCTGCGTTCAAAAACGTCGCTTATTCAGACTATCGGCAGGGCGGCAAGAAACATTAAAGGAAAAGTGATACTTTACGGAAATAAAATGACCGATTCGATGAAGTTTGCGATTTCGGAAACGGAAAGAAGAAGGAAAATACAGGAAACATTTAACAGGCAAAATAATATTACTCCAAAATCTATACAAAAAAATATAGCAGGACTGCTGACCACAATATTTGAACAGGATTACGTAGATATCTCCGGCGGGTTCGACGATAATTCCCCGCTAATTATCGACCCTAAAGAAGCCGAAAGGCTCATAAAAAATTTATCCAAGAAAATGAAAAAAGCCGTAAAAGAGCTTAATTTCGAGGAAGCCGCCCGTATAAGGGACGAAATTAACAATATTAAAAAAAATATGCTTTTGATGGATGCAGTTTGAAAAAACTGGAATGAAGAAGAATAGACTGGATTTCCGCCTGCGCGGGAATGACAATAATGACAGTTATTGCGATTACATTAATTACGGTTCTGAAGGCAATGGCTTAACCTTAAAACTTAAAGGCATTCCGCAGTCCCCCGGCGTTTATATTATGAAAAATATAAACGGGGACGTCATTTACGTAGGCAAAGCAAAAAATTTAAAAAAAAGGGTTTCCCAGTATTTTTCAGGTAAAAACGCCGGCGTCAAAACGGAGCATCTCGTTTCGAAAATTTACGATATAGAAACTATAATTTCCGCCAACGAACTGGAAGCTTTCCTTCTTGAAAATACGCTGATAAAGCAGTATAGGCCAAAATACAACATAAGCCTTAAAGACGACAAATCGTACCCCTATATAAAAATAGCGAAAACGAAAACCGGCTTCCCTTATATAGTTAAAACAAGGAGTTTTAAGAAAGGCGACGGCGAATATTTCGGTCCGTATTCAAGCGCTTTTGCCGTAAACGAAACGATTAAGACTATAAACGGGATATTTAAAATGAGGACGTGCACAGATAATAAATTCAATTCTTATGCCGCCCGTAAAAAACCGTGTCTTTATTACCAGATAAACAGGTGTTCGGCTCCCTGCTGCGGATATGCCGATATAGAGGCTTATAAAAAATCTATCGACGGCATAAGGCTTCTTTTGAACGGAAAAAACAGGCAGTTGATAAAAGCAATGAAGCAGTCGATGGACGTTTACGTTAAAGAATTGAATTTTGAGGCCGCAATAAAATTGAGGGATAAAATCAACGCCATAATAACGATAAACGAAAAACAGGCTGTAGTGCTTAAGGAAGAAAAAGATATAGACGTTATCGGATTTTACTCGCAAAGCGACAAACTAGACGTCGTAGTTCTTATCATAAGGAACGGCAGGGTTACGGGAACCGAGAATTTCTTTTTTAAGAATATATATTTAAACGAAAGCGAGATGCTTTCCGCTTTTTTAAACAGGTATTACGCCAAAAATTTAGAAACAGGCGCTAATATTCCGGACGAGATATTTATACCCGCAAGAATAGAAGACGAGGATAAAAAGAGCCTTGCCGGATATATCAGACAATTTTCTTCCAAAAAAGTTAAGATTTTAGATGCGGAAAGCGCCGTAAAAAACAAAAATAAATACGAAAACGCCTCGGCTATGGCTATAGAAAATGCAAAAAAGAATTTTTTCGAGAAATCGGGCGGCGGCAGGGCGGTAGAAAACACCGAAAACACGGAAGAGGCGAATCGCGCCCGCAAAGAAAAAGAATACGGAGACGCGGTCTTTAAAAGGCTGAATGCCTTAAAAAACATACTGCGGTTAAATAAAATTCCCGAAATCATAGAATGTTTCGATATATCAAATATTTCAGGAACATATGCCGTCGCATCCAAAGCGGTTTTTAGGCACGGAGAAAAAGATGCGTCTTTATACAGGCGTTACAGGATAAAATCGAAAAATACCCCCGACGATTATGCAATGATGTACGAAGCTTTAAGCAGGCGCTTTAAGAATGCGGCAGACGGGAAAGACCCCCTGCCGGACGTTATTATGGTTGACGGCGGGAAAGGACAGCTTAACGTTCTCGTTAAGGCGGCTAAAGAATTTAAGGAAACCGCAAAAATAAGCGCCGAAAATATGCCGGCCGTTATCGCAATCGCAAAAACAAAAGATGAGAGAAAACATATAAAAAATAACGAAACGGATAAAATTTATCTTCCGAACAGGAAAAACGAAGTTAACTTCGGAAAAAACAAAGAAGAAATTTTTATGCTTATGCGGTTAAGGGACGAAGCGCACAGATTTGCGGTGTCGTATTTTTCAAAAATCAAGGCTAAATCTTTGGTTACTTCCGAATTGCTGAATATCGGCGGCGTAGGGAAGATAATTTACGGCAGTCTTATCAAGAGCCTC
>JAJZYC010000103.1 GCA_021806125.1 bacterium | reverse complement strand
TCTTCTTCGCCTATAGGCGTTTCCAAAGAAATAGGCTCTTTGGCTATCTTTAAAACCTTCCTGACTTTATCTATGGGAAGGTCCATTCTCTCGGCAATTTCCTCCGGAACCGGCTCTCTTCCGATTTCCTGCACTAAAGCCCTGGAAGTTCTGATTAATTTATTTATGGTTTCTATCATATGAACCGGAATTCTTATGGTTCTAGCCTGGTCGGCAATTGCCCTCGTTATAGCCTGCCTTATCCACCACGTCGCATATGTAGAAAATTTATATCCTCTTTGATACTGAAATTTTTCGACGGCTTTCATAAGCCCTATATTTCCTTCCTGAATAAGGTCTAAAAATTGAAGGCCTCTGTTTGAATATTTTTTAGCTATAGAAACGACAAGCCTTAAATTTGCTTCGACAAGTTCGGTCTTAGCAACCTTGGATTTTTCTTCGCCGATTTTTATGGCTTCGACTATTTTTTTAAGTTCGCCTTTAGAAACGCCTACCTCTTTTTCGGATGCGGCTATCTTAGCCTTATATTCGTTAATAAGCTTGTTTATGCTTTCCAGACGTTTATGTTCCTGCGATTTAGACTGCTCGCTTCTTTCGTTTTTCTTTTTATAGGTAGATTCAAGTTCTTTTATGCTTTCTTCGAATTCTAAGATTTTCCCGTTTTGATTTTTAAGCCTCATTATGACTTTATCGGATATTTTCTTTTTCAGCCTTAAATCTTTAATGTAGCCTAGTATCTTTTTTTTTGTTTCCTGAGTTAAATTTTTAGGGGACGTCCATGTAAAAACTTTTGTTATATTGGCTGCATCTATGTTTTCTATATGGTCTTCGATATCAGACCCGCCGGTATTGGAATTATCTTCTTCGACCCTTATTTTTTCTTTTTTCCGTTTTTTGACGGACGTATCGAATTTGGATTTATTTTCCGTAAATTTTACGTCTTTTTTAATTTTTTCGATAATAGACAAAAATCTGTTTGTAGATTTTTCTATATCTTTATCGCTAGGAAAATCGACGTCGTCGAAATCGGAAACTATTCCGGTAATGTTAAGTTCCTGGTTTTTTAATTTGTCCCCTATCGATATTACCCATTTTATTAATATATCCGAGTTAAGAACCGAAGAAAAAATCTCTTCCTCTCCTTCTTCTATGCTCTTTGCTATCTCTATCTCTCTTTCGCGGGTAAGCAAAGAAACCGAGCCCATTTCTTTAAGATACATTCTGACGGGGTCGTTTGTTTTAAGAGATAAATCTTCTTCTTCGACTTCGGCCTCTTCGTTAAACGTTTCGTCTCCCGCAAACTTAGAGTGTCCCGCTTTTATAAAGATAGAAGATGTATCTCTTCCGAGATCGATATCCTTTTCTCCAAGCATGCTTATCAAATCGTCAATCTGGTCTGGAGATACTATATTCTGAGGCAGTATGTCGTTAAAATCGTCGTAACTCAATCTGCCTGGACGGTCCTTAAGCTTTTCGACGCTTTTGCTGATTATCTTATTTTCTAATTCTTTGTTTTTTAAGGCTTCTGCAAAGGCGGCTTTGGATTTGTCAGCAGTTTTATTAATATTATTATTAATGGTTGCTTTGATATTTTCCTTATTTTTATTTTTATTCTTTATATTTTTTTTATTCATATATTAATGTAAATTATCACCCTTAATAACCGCAGATTTTTCTCTGAAATTCGTTGGAAATATATTTTAACCTGTTAAGTTCTTGAAATTTAAGAAGTTTGCCGCTCTCATCCAGCAGCCCGCTTCTGATTTCGCTCAAAATGCCTTTGCAGGCTTTATTTATATTATCGACTTTTAATTTAATGAGAAGTTTTTTAAAATCATCCTTCCCATTTTTGGCTTCGGCGCTTTTATCTTCCGTTAATAAACTTGAATAATATATCTTACTCCATTTCGAGCTGTTTTCGGTTTTTAAAACTATATCTTCTATCTTACTTTTAATATTAATATTATTTTCTTTGCTTATAACGTTTTTTAATGCATTTTTTATCTCTTTAATTATAAAAACGGCATTTTTATCGGAAAATTCATTTATTATATCATCGCTTATATATTCTGTCAATAGCAAATTGCAGAATATTTTACTTACTATTATATCTTCTATATTTGAATCTTCTTTTACATATCCTACAGCTGAATTGCCTGTAAACCGGGTATCCGCATTAACTTCATTACCATCGGCATTAATATTTGCGCCCCGCGTTTCATTAGAATATATATATTCTCTTACCGCCTCTTCCTTTAATCCAAGCCTGTTAGCCAATATATTCAAATAATGGGAAAAGATAATATTATTATTTATTTTCTTCAAAAAAGGAGATATTTCGCGAATCGCCGATATTTTATCTTTAAGATTCTTTTCGCTTCTTTCATCGCCCCTATTTTTGATTATACCGCTGTTTTCGATTTTTTCAATATAATAATCTAGAGCAAACTCTATGGGCGTTTTTTTGCCGTCCCGTATTAATTTTATAAGGCTGTCCCGTCCGTATTTCCTGACATAGCTGTCTGGGTCGCTGCCGTCGTTCAAACATACCGCATATATATTTTTTTCGGGGCTCTCCATAAAACTCCCGAATAATTCCATTCCTCTATTTATTGCATTTATGCCTGCCTTATCGCCGTCGTAAAGAAGAATAATCTCGTCGCATAATCTCGATAAATTAACTATATGGTTTTTGGAAAGGGCCGTGCCCATAGTCGCGACCGCGTTCTTAACGCCCTTGGAATAAAGCGTTATCATATCGAAATAGCCCTCTACCACAAAAACGGCGTTTTCTTTTTTAATAAAAGGCAGGGCCTTGTCTAAACCGTACAGGGTATTATTTTTTACGAAAATTTCGGAATTATTGGTATTTATATATTTAGGAAAATTAAGCTGGGATGCCTCGCCCTCTTTTAAAATTATTCTGGATGCCAGCGCAATAGGCTCTCCCGACCTATCCATTACGGGAATAATAAGCTTATTGACGAACCTGTCAGAATATCCCCTGTTGTGCTCCTGTTTCTTAATTAACAGTCCGGCATTTACGGCAATGTCTAAATCTGCTTTATTATTGAGCAAAAGTGCCGTTAGCCCGTTTCCGAACCCCGCATATCCCAATTTAAAATCCCTTGCGGTATTTTCCTCTATCCCCCTGTCATTAAGGTATTTAATTATATGTCCGCTGCTTGACATATAGACGAAAAGATTTTCGTAATAAAAATTTAAAGCGAGATTTAGAATTCTTTTAAGAGGAGCATCGTCTACGGCTGTTTGAGTGGATTTATAAAGCTTTGTATCTTCGAGCGGGATATTATATTTTTTCTTAAGATAATCTATAACCTCTTTGAAAGAGTCCCCTTTTATATCCTTAAGAAATCCTATAACATTGCCGCCCTTGCCGCATCCAAAACAATAATAAAGGCCTTTTGTTCCGTTGACGTTGAACGAAGGAGTCTTTTCCGAGTGGAAAGGGCATAATCCCGAATAATTTTGGCCGACTTTTTTTAGTTTGACGAACCCGGACACTTCATCGACTATATTTACATAAGACAATACGGTTTCTATATTTCTGTCCATAATTTATAAATATTAATCGTTTTTCGGAAAGAAAAATTTTAATAAAACCTGCCGAGATAGGGGGATAAAAATTTGCCTGTTTTGAGAAAATAAGGTATAAAACTCTGAGATTTGTAATATCCAAAGCGCTTATTAACTGTATTGAGCGAAAAAATAAAATATAACACTAAACTTAACAATAAAAAGGTTTTAATTCCGGCAAAAAAAAACCGCCTAACCTGTTGCAAAATCCTAATTGAAGCAGATTTATAATTTTGGTAATTATCAGCGAAATTAATGCGAAAACAATTACGACGGCGATAAAAACTCCGGAAAAGATAATAATTTTCCCTATCTCTTCGCTATGAAACGGTTTAGCGATATAATGCGAACTTGCATATATCGCGCCTAAATAGGCGGCAAAAATTCCGAGCAGAGATATAGCCTCTTTTATAAAGCCCCTGAAAAAGCCCCTTATCATCATTGCGATAAATAAAACTAAAAAGGCTATATCTATATAGCTCATAAAGTTTTTATCAATAGTATTAATAATTGAAATAATTCTTTTTGGAATTTCTTTTTCTGGAAGCCGCCGCTTTTTTCTTTTTCTTAACGCTCGGCTTTTCGTAATGCTCCCTTTTCCTGATTTCGGAAAGGATTCCGGCTCTTTCACAGGATTTTTTAAATCTCCTTAAAGCATTTTCGAAAGATTCGTTTTCTTTAATTTTTACGATAGACAAAACCTAAATTCGCCTCCTTTTTCCTAATATATTATGGGGACATAATTCAATTCTGTCGCCATCTTAAATTTGACCTTTATATAGTATCGTATATTTTCTATTAATTTGTCAACCTATAAATTTTAACGCGCTCTTTTTTCGTCTAGTCCTGAAATCCCTTCCCTTCTTTTTAACTCGTCTATGACGTTAAAAAAATCGATATCCGAATAAATTAACATAACGATATAAAAAAACATCAAATCAGCGCATTCGTAAATTAATTTATTTCTGTCGCCCTCTATAGCCGATAAAATAACCTCAAGGGATTCCTCCTGAAGTTTTTTGCCTATTTTTTCAGGCCCCCCTTTTAAAAGCTTTGCGACATAAGATTTTTCCGGATCCGAATCTTTCCGTCCGGAGATAAAGTCGTATAACAGTTTAAGCGAATAAAATTTTTCTTCACCAGCGCCGCCATTTTTACCGCCTGTTTGGCTTTCGTTCACGCCGGCGCTGTCCGAGGCGGGAAGGCGGTTATTTATTTTAGAATAAAAACAGGTTTTATGTCCGGTATGGCAAGCCGGACCTTTCTGAAGAACTTTTAACAAAATACTGTCGTTATCGCAATCAAAAAAAATTTCTTTTATATGCTGAGTATGGCCCGAGGTCTCCCCTTTTTTCCATAATCTGTTTCTAGACCTGGAAAAATAATGGGCATAGCCGGTTTCGACGGTTTTTTTCAACGCTTCTTCATTCATAAAAGCAAGCATTAATATCTCCTTGGAGAAATAGTCCTGCGCAACCGCCGGAATAAGCCCGTTAAGCTTGGCAAAATCAATTTTTTTTAAAAATAAGCCAAGAGCGTTCTCGTCGAAGACGTCAACGGTTATAGGGTTAAAATCATTTTCTTTCTTATCCATTGTCCAGTTTTTATAATCTAACGTTAATCCCTTTAGATCTTAAATATTTTTTAATAGGAATAATGCCTGAATTTTCATAATGAAATATCGAGGCGGCAAGGGCGGCGCTTGCATCAGCTATAACGAAGACCTCTTCCATATCCTTGGCGTCTCTTGCGCCTCCGGATGCAATCACCGGAATTCTTACGCTATTAAC
>JAJZYC010000102.1 GCA_021806125.1 bacterium | reverse complement strand
CCGGTCATGGGCGATATAGGATGCTATACTCTTGGAGCATTGCCGCCCCTTAGCGCCATGGATTCCTGCATATCTATGGGTCTGGCATTCGGAGCGGCCCAGGGGCTGTCCCTGACGAAATCTTCCTCCAAAAAAACAGCGGGAATAATGGGAGACTCGACTTTCTTCCATTCCGGCATTACGTCTCTTATAGACGCTAAATATAATAATATTAGTTTTACGGCGATTATCTTAGACAATGCGACGACCGCGATGACCGGCGGACAGGACCACCCCGGAACCGGTAAAAATTTATCTCTTAACCAATCCGTTTCAAGTAAAATAGATATAAAAAAAATTATCGAGGGCATGGGTATAAGCGAAATTTATACGATAGACCCGTACGATTATAACGAAACATTTAAAGTCTTAAAAAAAGCGCTCGAATCGGAAAACTTAAACATAGTTATCACAAACAGGCCGTGCGTCCTATATCCCCAAAAATTAGACTGCGGAAAAAAGTTCGAAGTTCTTGAAGGATGCCTCGGTTGCGATTTATGCATGCAGCTCGGGTGCCCTTCGATTTTAGCATCCCGCTCCTCCGGCCCTTCGGGCGATAAAAGGATTCCGTTTATAGATGCTTCGTGTATAGGCTGTTCGATATGCAAAGATATATGCATATTTAATTTTATCGGGGAAATAAAAAAATAAAAACGGGCAATATGGACGATTTAATTCAAAATATTTTAATATGCGGCATTGGAGGCCAAGGAGTGGTTCTGGCGGGTAAAATTATCAGCCTTGCCGCGTTCGAAAGCGGCAAGGATATTAAAACGTCGGAAGTGCACGGCATGTCCCAGAGAGGCGGCTCGGTATCGACTCACATCAGGTACGGAAAGAAAATCTTTTCTCCGCTTATACCCGGAAACGAAGCGACGGCGATTCTTTCTTTCGATATTTACGAGACCGCAAGATATATACGTTCTTTTGCAAATGAAAAAACGATAATCATATCGTCGAATCATGGTAAAATTCCTCAGTGGACGCCTAAGAACAAAAATGATAAAATTGGAAACGGGGCCGAAACCGTAAACGAAAACGGAAGCGGAGCCATAGACGAGGACGGCGTTGCCGGCTTATTGCGGGCCAATTTTAAATCCCTGCATCTCATAGACGATAAACGGATAGCCGCAGATTTAGGAAATATAAAAGTTTCAAATATAATTTTAATAGGAATATTGTCGGGTTTTTCCGATATTAAAAAAGAAATATGGCTAAAATCTATAGAAAAAAATATTCCCCGAAAAACGGCGGATTTAAATATTAACGCATTCTTAACCGGTAGAAACTATTACGAAAATCAAAATCATGAAAATAAAATATTTTGAAAAAAAGTTTGAAACTATGGACATTTCGGAGCTTAAAACTCTTCAAACCGAAAGGCTTAAAAAAACGCTGAAACGGATTTTTGCGGCTGACGGTTTTTTAAAAAATAAGCTGTCCGAAGCCGGCGTAAAAAATCCTAAAGATATAGAAAAAATTAAAACCCCGAAAGATATTAGAAATTTACCCTTTACCTCTAAAGCCGACCTCGTAAACAACTATCCTTTCGGATTGCTTTCCAGTCCGTTAAGCGATATAATCCGAATTCACGCATCGTCTGGCACTACGGGAAAACCTATTATAGCCGCCTACACTAAACGTGACGTAAAAATCTGGTCGGAACTTATGGCAAGGGTTTTTTGCGCGGCGGGCATAGGCAGAAGCGATATAGGACAGAACGCATACGGATACGGGCTTTTTACGGGCGGGTTAGGATTCCATTACGGAGCCGAAAAGCTGGGTATGACTATTATCCCAATGTCAACCGGTTTTACCGAAAGGCAGTTGACCATGATGCAGGATATAGGCGCGACTGTTCTTTTTTGCACGCCCTCATACGCCTTGTTTTTATCTGAGGAAATAAATAAAAATATACCGGACAGGTCTAATCTTAAATTAAAAAAGGGTATATTCGGGGCGGAACCATGGTCTGACGAACTCAGAAAAACAATAGAAAAATCTTTGAATATCGACGCTTACGACATTTACGGATTAAGCGAAATTATGGGACCGGGCGTGGCATTTGAATGCGTCTATAAAAACGGACTGCATATAAACGAAGACAATTTTCTTCCTGAAATAATAAATCCGAAAACGGGAGAAATCCTAAGGGACGGCGAAACCGGAGAGCTGGTTATAACTAGCCTCAACAGGGAAGCTATGCCTCTTATAAGGTTCAGGACTAAAGACATTACGAAACTTACCCGAGAGAAATGCCCCTGCGGCAGGACATTCGTAAGAATGGATAAAATAAAAGGAAGAACCGACGACATGATAATCTTAAAAGGCGTAAACATATTCCCTTCGCAGATTGAATCCGTCCTTTTCAGGTATGAATATTTGGAACCGGTTTATTTAATCGAGCTATATACCGATAACCTTCTCGACAAAATAAACATCGTCATAGAACCTAAAGAAGAAATTTTCAGAATGGGAGACGGTAAAATCAACGAAATAACAAACGAAATATCGCATAAAATATACGAGCTTATAGGAATACGCGCCAAAATAACCCCGGTGCCTCCAAGAACTTTGGAAAGAAGCCAGGGAAAGGCAAAAAGAATTAACGACCTCAGAAAAAAGATTTAGTTGCAGGCAGGAAAGTTTCGAAGAAACTTCACGAGTGCCGTCAGGCACGAGAGTGAAGCGGTCATCCAGTCCTATGTCATTCCTGCGCAGGCAGGAATCAGGAATCCAGCCCTATTTATTATTAGGACCCGGCGGTAATCTTTTCTATAAGTTCGCTTAAAGCCGAGACGTCCACTAGAGTATCCCTGCATGGTCCGTTGGGCCTGATGTTCGGAAGCCCGTAAACCGGGAGCGGGAAACTGTCTATGACTCCCGAGCTTAAATCTCTTTCGCATGCCACGGCTATAACCGCTTTAGGCCTTTTTTCTTCGAGGACCCTTCTCGCAAGAGTGCCGCCGGTTGCCACGGCTATAAATATTCCCTTTTTATCCGACAATATCGCAAGCTCTTTTATATTGCACTTTCCGCAGTTAAGGCAGTTATGAATATCGTCTGTAATCTTTGCCTTGCAGTTATGGAGCTGTAAGCAGTGCGGAAGAAGAATTAATATCCTGTCTAAAGTTATCCTTTTATTTAAGGAAAAAAGAAGGAAATTATTTATATCTATAAAAGAACTCTGCATTTTATCCCTGTTTATCCTGAATATAGACGTTATAAAAAAAGCCATCGGATATAAAATTTTTACGAGTATATATCTGGCGGGATAAATCAGGACGGATTTACTTTTTTTATTTTGCTTTCCAGCAAGTCCGAGAAAAAAAATTAAAATAACTAATAATAAAACCGCGTCTAACAATAAAAATATATACATGGGCAGGTCGGGACTGAGCTTTTCCAATCCTCCGGATATAATCCAGAAAAGAAACGACGACACGGCCAAAATTACTAAAATAGACGCCGATATTATTTTTAAAAAATATATATGCTCTTTTTTTAACGGCATTCTTCACCCTGTTTTAACCTGAATCCGTTAATGAAATCGTTATAATCCATAACATTTTTCCCTTCCGGCTTAAGTTTTAACAGCTGGATATAAATTCCTTTCTTAACGGTCGAAACGAATAATCCGGTTTTATCCGCTTTTATTATAACCCCGGCAGGAATATCCGGCATCATTCCCTGCAACGGAGCGGCCGGAAAATAATCCGCATAATCGCAATAATCGAATATTTGGCGTTCCGCGGCATTATCGAAGCATTTTTCTTTTGTTTTCTTATCGCCGTAATTTTCACCGGCAATTAATCTTGCTTCGATAATTTTAACATTTTTATTCCTAAAAGCGAAAAATGCCCCGCCGGATTCAGTAAATGCTCTCGTCTTAGCATAAATTTCCAGCGGGTCGTCGGAGAAAAAATCCGTTTTTAATTCTTCCTGCCCTATTAATCCCGTTAAAGAAAAAGAACCGGAATATGCCGTATCCTGCCGTAATCCGCATTGAGAAACATTTATTCTCAGCTTGAAAACCGTCTTAATAACTTCCGCCAGTAAAAGAGCGCCCAATAAAGACAGTTTTTTATATAGGGCAGGAAAATATTCGTCTTTATCTATGCAGGTTTTTTGCTGGGCTATTATAGGTCCGGTATCGACGCCTTCATCTAAAGCCATTATCGATACTCCGCTGAATTTCATTCTTTTTAATATTGCGTAATGTATCGGGCTTGGACCCCTCAGGTCCGGCAGAAGAGAAGGATGGAGATTTAAAATGCCGTATTTTGGAATGCTTAATATCTCCGGCGGAATAATTATACCGAAAGCTACGACGATAATTAAATCCAGGTCCAGCGATTTTAAAAAATTTATCTCTTCGGTATTATTTTTTAAACTTTTCGGGGTTCTGACGCTTATTCCGAGTTCCGACGCCGATTTATCTACGGGAGATACCGTAAATTCTTTTTTTTTATTATTCCAGACGGGCGGTTTGGTATAAACCGATTTTAAGTTTATCACGTTTAACTTTTCCAATTCCGCAATATGGGACAGGGATTCCGACGCTATTTCCGGAGTTCCCATAAATACTGTATTCAAAGAAGACATGGGATGGGCATAAAAGGCATTAAGGTTATAAGTTAATTTTTAAGAAGTATAATCAGGCTCTTTTTCATGCTTTGAGGATTTCTTTTTCTTAAGCGAGGCGTTATATAAAGACCGTTTTAAAGGGGAAACTTTATCTATAAACAAAATTCCGTCAAGATGGTCTATCTCATGCTGAAAAGCGACCGACAGCAAATCTTTTGCAGGTACGACAAACTCCCTGCCTGAAATATCTAGCGCTTTAACCTTTATCTCCCATGCTCTTTCGACGTCCGCATTAAATTTTGGTATCGACAGGCAGCCTTCCTCATAAGATGTCTTACCTTCTTTAAAAATTATTTCGGGATTGACGGCTATTATTAAGTCTTTATTCGCCGTAAGTATATCCGCTTCATTAAGGGAAAACGGCTTGTTCTTGTCCGATTTCCTGCTGACGTCTAAAACTATTATGCGCTTATCTATTCCGGTCTGTGTCGCCGCAAGACCGATGCCGTCGGCATTATACATAGTATAAACAAGGTCTTTAATTAAAGGAATATTGCCGGCGATTTCGTCCGGCTTCAAGGGGCGCGCCTTCGTCCTTAGTTTTGGATCGGGATATTCTAATATTTTAAGAAATTGCATTGCCGTGCTAATTAAATTAATTACCGCTACCTATTTTATTAAAATTAAAATTCTTTTGATAAATAACTAATCCGTGCAGGGTTAACGGAAGATTATATAAATGTTCCGTTGCCGCATTAGGCAATTCATGTTTGACAGGCTGAGGAGGAA
>JAJZYC010000101.1 GCA_021806125.1 bacterium | reverse complement strand
ATAACGGTTATATCCGTATTCTTGATTTACGCCGTTCTTTTTATGTTTAAAGTTACTTATGTTTCAAGGCTTTTTATAGGATATTTTTCCGTTTATTCTTTTTTGTCGCTGATTATTGCGGATTATACCGGAAGAAAACTTGCCGTGAAACTAAAAAGGCGGGGATATTCCGCAAGGAATATCGTTTTGGTAAAAGGGGACGATTACGGGATAGAGGATATTTCCGATTTATCCGGTAAAAGAGGTGCGGGAGGCATAAAAGACATACTTGTTTCAAGCGAATATCTCGGTATAAAATTAGTTAAAGAAATAAATAAAAATGACCAGAACGGTCTGATAGATTTTGTACTGGATAATCCTGTGGACGAAGTTATATTCGATATTAAAGGCGGCGAAATAGCCGATATAAAAGAAGCTACTTTACTGCTGGAGGAAAAGGGTATAACCGTTAAAATACCTACAAATTTTATACCGTTTAAATATTCTAAAGTTTCATTCGAAAAAGTCGGAGATTTTCCGGTTATCTCGTTTTATACGTCTCCGGAAGACGATATAAGGCTTTTTGCAAAAAGGCTGATAGATATAGCCGGTTCTGTTTTTGCGATTATAATATTTTTGTTGCCGGCTTTAATCATAGGGCTCCTGATTAAACTTGATTCCAAGGGGAGCGTTTTATACAAGAGCAAAAGAATAGGCAAAAACGGAAGGCTTTTTACTTTTTACAAGTTCAGGACTATGTATTCCGGAAGCGACGAATTAAGGGAAGAATTGATAAAGGATTTCAGCAGGGACGGCATCGAGATAAAACTTAAAAAAGACCCGAGGATTACTAAAATAGGAAAAATCCTGAGAAAGACTAGCCTCGATGAAATTCCGCAGTTTTATAACGTTTTAAGGGGAGATATGAGCCTTGTCGGCCCTCGTCCGCCTATGCCGGACGAAGTAAAGAAATATTCAATAAAACAGCGGCGCAGGATTTCTATGAAACCCGGTATTACCTGTCTCTGGCAGATAAGCGGAAGAAGCATGCTGAGTTTTGACGACAGAGTCGAGCTGGATTTGAAATATATAGACGACTGGTCATTAAAATTAGACCTGATAATCCTTTTGAAAACCGTTCCCGCAGTTTTATTCGCAAGGGGGGCGCTGTAAATTAAAAAACCGTTTACTTTTTTTAAAAAATATATTAAAATAACTGCATATTTTTTAAATAAAACGGAATAGCCCGCAAGAAACATCCTTTTTTGCATAATCCGTCTATTGCCGTAAGATTGTCGAAAAAATAAAACGCCTGTTTAATTTTCATTGTATAAAATAATTATTGATAACTTTTTACATTAATATTAATATTAATAATTAAATCGGGAGGATTTAATTTATGGGACAAAGTTTAACGAACAAAATTTTAAGCGCGCATCTTGTAAGCGGCAATTTAAAGCCTGGGGAAGAAATAGCCGTAAGAATCGACAGGACTCTTACGCAGGACGCGACCGGAACTATGGCTTATCTGCAGTTTGAAGCTATCGGTGTGCCTAAGGTTAAAACGGATTTATCGGTCAGTTTTATCGACCACAACACCCTTCAGACCGGTTTCGAAAATGCCGACGACCACAGGTTTTTGCAGACCGTAGCCGCCAAATACGGCATATTTTATTCTAAAGCCGGAAACGGCATATGCCATCAGGTTAATCTGGAAAGATTCGGCGTTCCTGGAAAGACGCTTTTAGGTTCCGACAGCCATACGCCTACGGCGGGCGGCGTGGGAATGATTGCTATAGGCGCAGGCGGATTAGACGTGGCCGTGGCAATGGGCGGCGGAGCGTTTTATATGACGGCTCCGAAAGTCGTTTTAGTTAAACTTTCTGGAAAACTCCCTGATTGGGTTTCCGCAAAAGACGTTATTCTCGAACTTTTAAGAAGGCTTACGGTTAAGGGCGGCGTAGGGAAGATTTTCGAATACGGCGGAGAAGGCGTAAAAACGCTGACCGTTCCCGAAAGAGCCGTTATTACCAATATGGGCGCGGAGCTGGGAGCGACTACTTCGGTTTTTCCGAGCGACGAAAGAACTATGGAGTTTTTAAAGGCGGAAGGGAGAATGGCTGATTATACGCCGCTTTCGGCAGACGCCGACGCCGTTTACGACGAAGTCGTGGAAATAGATTTAAGTTCGCTGGAGCCTCTTGCCGCCAAACCCCATATGCCAGACCAGGTTGCAAAGATAAGCGAATTAAAGGATATAAAAGTGGACCAGGTCGCGATAGGAAGCTGTACAAACTCTTCTTACGTTGATTTAATGACCGTCGCAAATATATTAAAAGGCAAAAAAGTGCATCCGGACGTCAGTCTCGTAATATCGCCCGGCTCGAAGCAGGTCTTCGAAATGCTGGCAAAAAACGGCGCGCTTGCGGATTTAATAGCCGCCGGCGCAAGAATTCTCGAATCTACCTGCGGGCCGTGCATAGGAATGGGTCAGGCTCCGCGGTCGGGCGCAGTTTCCTTGAGGACGTTCAACCGCAATTTTGAAGGAAGGAGCGGAACAAAAGACGCAAAAATTTATCTTATTTCGGTTCAGACCGCCGCGGCTTCTGCTCTTACCGGATACATAACCGATCCGAGAACTCTCGGAAAGGCTCCGGAAATTAAAATGCCGGAAAAATTCGATATAGACGATTCCATGATACTTTCGCCTTCGACTAAACCCGAAGAGGTGGAAGTTTACAGAGGACCTAATATTAAGCCGCTTCCGGTACAGCAAAAACTTTCCCAATCGATGGCCGGGAAGGTTCTCCTTAAAGTAGGCGACAATATAACTACCGACCACATAATGCCGGCGGGTTCTAAAATTCTTCCGCTTCGCTCCAATATACCGGCAATATCCAAATATGTTTTTGAATCTGTCGACCCTTCTTTCTCCGAAAGAGCTTTAAAGGAAAAGGGCGGTTTCGTAATAGGCGGGGAAAATTACGGACAAGGTTCGAGCAGGGAACATGCCGCGCTCGCGCCTATGTATCTCGGAGTCAAAGCTGTAATAGCTAAATCCTTCGCGAGAATCCATTTTGCGAATCTTATCAATTTCGGAATATTGCCGCTGACTTTTGAAAACCCTGCCGATTATGATAAAATAGAGCAGGGAGACGAGCTTAACGCCCCGAATATTTTAAAGGAATTAGACGAACGCAAGCCGATAATTTTTATAAACAAAACTAAAGGGAACGCGGAATATAAGTTCAAATATAATTTAACCGACAGGCAGGTTAAAATAATAAAAGAGGGCGGATTATTAAATGAAACAAAAGCCCTTCATTAGCGTTAAGGCGATTTAATGCTTTCATCGGATTTCAATAAAAATATTAAAAGGGTTCTGGTTTCTTATAAAAAAGGCGCCGAAGAAGCGTTGAAATCCGCAAACTACGTATGCCGGCTGTTTAAACGGAACGGCATAGAAGGAATAGTCAGGCCCAGTATGGGCATTGCGCATTCCGATACTAAAGGAGTCGGACTTGTCGTAGTTTGCGGGGGAGACGGAACCCTTTTAATTACTCTCGGAAAAATTTTTCCGCTCGAAGTTCCGATTATAGGAATAGATTTCGGCACTTTAGGATTTCTCGTAGAAGTTCCGGAAAGGAAAAAAAAAGAGGCCGTAGAAAGATTTTTCGACGGTTCTTTAGAATTTATTCCGAGAATGGCGTTAAATATCGAAGTATTCAGAAAAAGCAAATCTATCGAAAAATTAGTTTCGTTAAACGAAGCGACCATAGCAAGAGAAAAAAGCATCCACGCAAGGGTAATTAACCTGACGGTTTCCGTCAACGACGTATGGCTGAACGACTTCAGGGCGGACGGACTTATAATAGCTACTCCGACCGGTTCTACGGCGTATTCTTTATCAGCCGGAGGACCCATAGTACAGCCCGATATTGATGCTTTTATTTTAACCCCTATATGCCCGCATACCCTTTCAAACAGACCGCTTATTATAAAACCCTGCGAACTTAAAATAAAAATTCTGCCCCAGGAAAGGGATATTTTTATTTCCGCAGACGGGAGAGACGGCTTAAAGCTTTACGACGGCGACGAAATAATAATCAAAAAACACTCTTCGAAAGTTTATCTTTCTACGTCTTTGGATTACGATTACTGGAATATATTAAGAACGAAATTAAACTGGTAAAAGTAAAATTGTTAAGAACGATATATATAAAAAATTTTGCTACTATAGACTATCTTGAAATAAATTTTTGCGAAGGACTGAATGTTTTAAGCGGGGAAACGGGGGCAGGCAAAAGCATAATTATAGAATCCATAAATTTTCTGTTCGGCAGGACTAAAGGAACGGATATTATAAGAACCGGCGAAAAAGAAGGCTTTGTAAGCGCGGTGTTCGATACGGCCGGCGGGGAAACCGGAGCTGATTTCGCCGATATTTTTGAAGAAAGCGGCATTAAGGATATACCGGACGAAGATATAATTTTAAAAAGAACTATTTCCGAAACGGGAAAAAGCAAATATTTCATAAACAACGAACAGGTAAATAAAAATATACCGGAGCGCATAGGCGAAAATTTAGTCAGGATATTCGGGCAGAACGACAGGCGTTTCCTTATCGAGCCTGAAAGCCAGCTTGCTTTTTTAGACAATTTTGCGGGAAACCAGGATTTGTCTTCCGCGGCAAAAAAACTTTACGGAGATATTAAAAAAATTGAAGCCGAGAAAGCGGAAGCCGCAAAAAAGCTCGACGGAATATCGCGGATAAAAACAATCAATTCGTATATTATAGACGACGTAGAAAAACTCGGCATAAAATCTGAAAACGACGAAGATATTTTAAAAGAAGAGCTTAAAAGACTCGAAAACATAAACGGAATAAAAGAATTTATTTTATCTTCCATAGATTCGATAGACAACGAAGAATACGGAATTCTGAAACACTTGAACCCCTTGATATCCAATCTTTCCAAATTATCGGAACTGGATTCCAATTTTAAACAAAAAGAAGAGTTTAAAAATGCGGAAACCGTTAAAATATTGCTCGACGACATTCTTTTGTCTTTAGAAAAACATTCTTCTTTCGAATTCGACGAGGACAGATTAAGCGAAATAAGGCTTAAAATAGACGGCATTATAAGCACAGAAAATAAATACGGCGTTTCTAACCTCGAAGAACTCCTGAAGATTTACGGCGAAGCTAAAAAAGAATTGGGCGGCATAACGGAACTGGAACGCAGAATTTCCGAAATAGACGCCGAATATAAAAATTTGAAAGAAAAATTTATGTCGATTGCCGAAGAATTGCATGCCAAACGCTTAAACGCCGCCTCTGTTTTAGAAAAGGAAATAGAAAAAGAGCTTTTGTTTCTCGGAATAAAACCCGTATTTAAGATTGAGCTGAATATGAAAGATTTTGAAGAAGGTTTTTCCGAAACCGGATTGGAA
>JAJZYC010000100.1 GCA_021806125.1 bacterium | reverse complement strand
TGTATCAGAATTATTTGGATTAGATTTTTTAATTGCCATGTCAATTTCTCCTTTGTATAATATTAATATTAATATATGATACCGATATTATACAATATTTTAAATTATTCGGCACTCTCTTTCTTTAGCGCAAATTTAACTATAGGTAATGCCTCTTTTAATATCTCAAATATTTCTTTGGATATTTCAAATTTTCTCCCATTAGTCATAAACAAAAAATAAGCTCTGCTTTCGGGATTATAATAAAATTGCGATATAGCTTCCCTATTAATGTAGTTTCCGTCTTTTTCGATTTCTAAAAACATGGTATAATAGTCTCCTTTTGTTAATGTTAAATTAAATTAGATTAATTATTTCGTTAAATAAATCTTTTACTTCCGCCGTAGCCTTATTGTCCGTATTTAATTCGCTTACGCCCAAGCCTTCCGATATAGATTTCCTATATACCGCCCTGTCTTTTAAATAGGAACCTAAAATCATAACGTCCTGAAAATCTTTTAAGAACTCCAGCATTTCGTCTTTTTCTTTAGATTTCCAGTTGGCCGTTATCTTATTTAAGACGACATATGCCTTTAGCTTTGAGTTAAAAGCCTGAGCTTCCTGATAGAGCTTATATATCTTTTCGAAGCTCCAGGCGTCTAACTGGCTCGTTATTAGCGGTATAATAAATTTATCCGATATCAGCATAGACTTGCGCATCTCTATACTGTCCCTGCCGCCCGTGTCTATCAGGACGATATCAAACCCGCTTTCCAAAGCTTTGACGTCTTTATCGAGACCGCCGCCTGTTTTTTCTATGACGATTATTTCAGGCAAACCCGCAGGATTTTCCCTGCGGGTATTTGAAAACATAGTCGTAGATTTTTGGATATCGGCGTCTATTAAAAGAACCTTTTTTCCGGAACCGGCAAATTCTGTTGCAAGGTTAATTGCAATAGTGGACTTGCCGACTCCGCCTTTTTCGTTTCCGACGGTTATAATCATTTTTTTTCGTATCCTCCTTCTATATTAAATTAAATAGCAGTCGTGAACAGTGGGACAATGCTTTTTATAATTCTATTATAGGGGGCTCTTCATCTTCATTCGAACTTTCATATTGTTCTACTATCCGCTCTGCGGTAATACGTTCTGCCTCTTGAATCCATTTCTCGTAATCCCCTTCTGTTGCGTCCGGTTCGTTAGTGAGTATTTTGTGGTCTTCGAATGTTTCGCTATTATCATATTCACTATGAACATAGAACCATATTTCTTCTCCCTTTGGCGTGTGTTGTGGATAACGAAAGCCATAAGTCCATTTAATTTCACCGGACTTATAAACTTTAAAAACTGTTTCTTCTAATCCCCTTTCGGTTCTATTCCTATAAATTATTTCTGCTATTTCTTTGGCAATTTCTTGAATGTTTTTTTCCATAATTAGTTCTCCTTTAATTTAAGTTAGCATTAATTATACATATCAATATTATATCGATATTTTATATCAATGTCAATATTAATATTAGATATTGATATTATATTAAGTTAGAATACTCATCGTCCATGACGCCCTTAAGATTTAAAACTGCCGTATTAAGTAAATTATCGGTCGCAATTACCATAACTTTTTCGCCGATTTCATCGTCCGGATAATTATTGTTTGTTACAAATAAACCCCTTCCAAGCTGCTTAATCTTACTAACAAGTTCCTTTTCTTCTCCCCGCATATTAATTGCTGTCGAAAGATTTAAAACTACCGTTACCGTAATTTCTTTTTCCATAATAGTTCTCCTTAGTTTAAAGTTAATATTAATTTTTACTTTCTATATAGCGAAGTTGTATTTTGAATTCCGCTTTTAAATTTTTTGCCTATACATTTATCCCTTAAATCCTGCTTTCCCCGCCTTAAAACGCTTCCTACGAAGCCGTTTTTTATTTCTTGCTCCAAATACCCTTAGAAAACGCCTTTCGTTTAATTTCAAAGGCAAGATTTAAAAACTCGACTACCTCTTTTTTATTTCTGAATCCCTCCTTAGTTATCCCTACAGGTATATATAAATTATAAAAAGTAACAAGCTGGTTTTCCATATTGTTTATAAAAATTTCCAATACTTCCAAATCTTTCCGAGTTCTAAAATCGCCGGTAAATCGATAAATATAAAGCATATTAAATATAAGTCCGTAGATGTGCTTTCTCGCTCTTCTAAGCCTGTATTTATAAAATTGAAAATGAACCCAAATCTTACATAATTAAAAATCTTTTCGATAATCTCCATTATTGCCGCTCCCTTGTATTAATATTAATATCGTATATTGATATATATATCACATTATAATATCGATGTCAATATCTAAATTAAATATTAATATCAAAATATTAAATTAATGCAACTGCTGCTGCTGCTCTTGCTCTTGCCTTTGTTCCTGCTGTTCGTGTTCTATCTCTTGATTTTGTTCCTGCTCCTGCTGCTCTTGCTCTTGCCTTTGTTCCTGCTGTTCGTGTTCTATCTCTTGATTTTGTTCCTGCTCCTGTTCTATCTGTTCTTCTTTGTCTATTTTTGCGACGTCTTCTTCGGTAAGCGCAAACGCAAGATTTTTCACTTTCTCGGAAAGCTCGTTTCTAAAGTCTTCGGTTTCTTTTGCAAACTCGATATTTTCTTTGAATTTCTCAACTTCGACTTCGGTTCCGTAAATCTTAATTTCATCCGTCGATCTTGTGCCGGCGACGTAAAACTTTTCCTCGAAATTTTCGGAATAAGCGCCGCTATTTAACGAATACAAGGTTTTATTGACGGTCTCTCCCTGACTCTTATATGTCGTCAAAGCATATCCCATGTCAAAGTTTTTATATTCTTCCGGATTAAAAATTACGACGCCGCCGTTTTCTTTTATTGCCGTGATATTACCGGCTTCGTCTATCGATTTAACGGTCGCCAGTTCGCCGTTATTGACGTTAAGATTTTTATCGTTTTTCAGGAAGACGATTTTATCGTTCTCGGCCACTTCGATATCTTTCTCGATATATACCTGGATATTATCTTTGTTTTTATTGGTAAGATTGAAGCTTTTTTCTCCGCCGTCTTCGGCCAAAAGCTTTAGAATGTTCCTGTCTTTATCGATGTCTTCTATCGTATAAACCTGATAAGTTTTATCCGCTATGATTTTTTCACCGGGATTGTAGCTTTCGGCGAATCCGGCGTTTTCGGCCGACATAACCCTATTTTCGTAAACTTTGAAATTCTGCCCGTTATTGCCGATTAATTCCTTTTCTTTTAAGCCGTGGACGACAAGGGAATTTAAGGCGTTCCTTTCCATATTCGTATCGACTAAAATTAAAGTATTTTTGGAAAGGTCTTTAAAATATTCTTCTTTTATAGCATTAAATTTTGCGGTTAAAGCTTCAAGGCTATTAGTCTCGCTCTCTTTAAAGCTTATGACGTTTCTGGCGCTCTCTATTTTTTCGAAAGCTCCTTTAAAATCTTTGCCGGCTAAAGTCAAGGCAATACGTTCCTGAGTATCGTTGTGATAGCGGACCGGAATATCCATATTGGTATATGCGCCGAGCCCTGACATTTTGGACGCTTCCGAAGCCTCTTTAAAAAAATCGCCGCGCTCGATAGACTTAAACTGTTTTTCGTCGCCGATATAATTTATTTTTGAAGCGTCCAAAGAATTGAGGAATTTTGCCTGTTTGTCTGAAATCATCGACGATTCATCTATGAAGAGAACCGTTTTTTCGTCGAATATAATTTTGCCGTTTTCGACGAGATTTTGAAGTTTTGAAATAGTATAAATATTTTTAATGTTTGAATCCTTTAAGACTTCGGTAGCTTTACCTGTATGGCTTGCGCCGACTATTGTATAACCTTTTTGCTCAAGAAATTCATTAACCAAATTAAGAGCGCTTGTTTTACCGGTTCCTGCGTCTCCCTGAATAATGTTAAATTTATATCTACTCGACAATACAGTATGAGCCATCGAGACTTGAGACTCAGTCAAGGTTTTGCCGTTTTTTTCCTGCCAAGTTTCTATCTTTCTACTAATATCTTTCTCTGTGAAATAGGTTTTTGATTCCGCATTTTGCAAAATAGTATTGTAATTCTGCTTAATATCCCGCAAAACTTCTTTAGTCGTAAAATATTTCGTAGAATAAGTATGTTTTACCTCTACCACATCTTTATTCGATTTAATTGCAGAAGCAATTACCTGGACGTCGGTTTTACCGAAATCATGTTTAATAGTTACGTTTTCAGCTTTTTCATATTTAAAAGTCCGGTAGTTTTCGGTTATGTCCTTAAGCCCTTGCCTTAGCGCCGCTTTAGTGTTTTTAAACTTTTCGAATTCGCTTTCTTTGGGCTGCGCTATATTATTTTTAGCGGTTTCCACGACGTTATTAAGTTTTTTAAGTTCTTCATTGGATAGCCTTTGTTCCACGAATTTTTTAGTTTCTTCGTATGTCGGATTATGCTCCTTGCGCTGACGCGTGGCTTTTTCGGCAAGCTGCCTTAAATCTTTTTCCGTCATTGTCGGATATTTTTTTCTTAGTTCTTCTACCTTAATATCGATTTCCGCTTGCCTGGTAGAGAACCGCTCTTTTAAATCTTTAAATTCCTCGCCTTCAAGCTTAATATCCGTCATAGCCTTAGAGCGGTCGGAGTCTATCGTATAGCCCAGCGTTTGCAATTTCTGCGCAAATTTATTCTCCTGTATTGCGCCCAAATAGGCCTTATTAGCATAAAGGTCTTTGTATTCGAAGCTCTTTAATCTGCCTTTAATATCTTGAGTTATATTGTGAATGAAGGTATGAAAATGAAACCCGGGATCGCCGTTTCTGCTCGCGTAATGCAAAAATAAAGTATATAGCATATTGCCGGTTTTCTCGATATGTCTGCCTTTTCCGTCCCGGGTCCGCGTCGCCGCATAGCGTTTTTCGGCGACTTCAAGGGTTTCAAGGACTGATTCCTTAAAGGCTTCTAATATACGGGGGTCAAAAGTAGAAAGTATGCTTGCATTTTTGGCCATAGTAAATGTATAATCAGCTCCCGCCCGGCGCAAGGGATCTCCTGCATTTTTAAATAAAGCTGTTTTTAAATCTTTTGGACTATAACCTAAGAGCATTGCCTGAAACTGGTCTTGCGTGCAATTAGCCCCTATTTTAAGTCCAAGAACTTCGGCAAGCTTTCCGCCCCATTCGGCGTTATGCTCTTCCGTCTCGTAATAATACTTCCCTGCCTGATTAGCGTTACTCGTTATCGGCGTCGTTATCATTTTCGTTATCCTCCTCTTCATCGGCCGCTTCGGCGGCTATTTTTTTAACTTTTTTAAGAGTATCTTTAATGTCTTTTTTCGATACTTTTTGGCTTTGCTCTTTTTTCTCTTGCATTTCTTTTTTCTTTTTCGCTTCTTCTTCGGCTAATATCTGCTCTTCGAGGGCTTTAATCTCCGCCATAAAGTCACGATCAGTC
>JAJZYC010000099.1 GCA_021806125.1 bacterium | reverse complement strand
TATATAAATATTATAGCTGCCGAGCGGCAAAACAGGCGGCACTATGCTGTTTCCCATTGCTATAAATACGTCAAAATGCTCTTTGTTTTCATTATTGTATGTCGTTATGTTTAATCCTTCTAAAGAAAGTCCAAGTTCTCTTTCCATCTGTTTTAAGCGAAGGCGGCTGTAAATTTCGTCAAGCGCTAAGAAAACATCGTATTTTTGAGTTAAAAAATATTCGGCTACCGTAAGAAGATATCTTTCTCCTCCTCCAGGTACCAAATCGTAAGGCGTGTAAACGCATATCTTTTTTATCATAGATAATTTTACGATACTTAACTTAAGTTAAGTTAATTTATTTTATTTGTTAATTATATGTTATTTTATTAATATATTTTTGTATTTCCTAATAAATTTTTCTTTATTTATTTCGACTATATTGTTTAATTTAAGGGGAAATTTGTCGTCCGACGATGTTAAGTTTTCTAAATGCACGACTTTTGAAGACGGTATATACAAAGTTTTTTTGCCTGCAAGTTTAAATTTGAAACATAAATCTACGTCTTCGTAATAAGCCGGTTCCCAGCAGAGGTCGAATCCTAAAACTTCTTCGAATAAAGCCCGTTTTACTATTAAACAGGCGGCAGAGCAGTAATCTACTTCAAGCGTTTCATTATATTCCTGTTTTTTAGGGTCGTCGAATTTGCCCCTTTGCAAAGCGCTCCCATCTTCTTTAATAAAAGCTCCCGCTTCCTGAAGTCTGCCGTCCGGATATAAAAACATAGGTCCCGCCGCCGCCGTATTTTCGTCCGATAAAGCGGAAACTAAAGGCGTCAGCCAGCCGGAAGTTACGAATGCGTCGTTGTTTAAGAAAAGCAGATGAACTCCTTTGGCTTTTTCGGAGCCTATGTTGTTTCCTTCGCCGAAAAAGCGGTTGCGGGACAGTTCGAGCAGAGTAAAATAAAGAGGTTCGCTTTCTTCCAGCTGTTTTAAATATTTTTTATCTCCCCGTTCGCTGCCGTTGTCCACTACTATAATTTCATATTTAACGCCTTCGGTATGTTTCCAGATTTCTTTTATGCACTGCACGGTAATTTTTGATTTGTTGTAATTTAAAATTATTATGCTGACGGACGGATTATCGCCGGAGTACCATGAACCCCTGTTCTTATAAATTTTTCCGTCAGTATTATTACCGCTGCGGCGGTTCGATTTTTCTATTTTCTTTAAAAATGCGGCATTTATATCGTTTTTAACGGTATTTTCGTTTTTTGTAAAGATAGATTTAGTAAATTTGACAGGGTTTTTAAAATACCGCACGTTATGTTTTACTTTTTTTAAAAATCTAAAAGCGTATTTTAAAAAAGTTTTATCCCTTAGTTTGTAATAAAAATTTGCCGCTTTCCAAAAGTCGCTCTTCGATATTTCTTGAAGTCTTAACAGATATTCGTTTTTTTCATCGTTGGCGGCGTTCAAAGATCTGCGGAGAACTAAATTTTTTTCTCTAATTTCATTAAGATGACTAAGAGTTTCTTCAAATCTGATACGCGTATTTTCTAGTTCGGATTTGACGTATTTATAATCTTCCAATTCGCCTGATATTTTTTTTAAAATACCGCTTTCCGAATTATTTTCATATTCCTCAAAATTTTTAAGAAGTTTGGACATTCCCAATAGATTTGCATGAGAATTAACCTTAGTAAGAATTATAATATTTTGTAGTATTAAAAGGTCATCGTTTTTTTCTATGAAAAATTCAAATATATTAGGATATTTAATTTTTATATCTTCTAAAAACTCCGAAGAATAGCGGGTTTTTCCAAAAAGTTCTATATCGAATTTGAAACCGTTTTTCTTAAATTTTTCGTTTGCTAAATTTACCCATTCTATAAAAGAACGTTTCGTAAAAAACCTTAAATGAGTGTTGTCTAAAAGACCGAAATCAGAATAATTAAATTTACCGTCCAGCAGGTTTAATATTATATCGAGATGAGCGATATTAGGAACGCTTATTACGAACTGGCCGCTGAATTTTAATTTGGACGCAAGTATTTCAAGCGCGCCGGTAGGATCTTTCAAATGTTCGAGGACATCGGCGCAGATTATAAAATCGAATGTGTCACCGCTTAAAGAGTTAAATCTTTCGGTATCTTTTTTAGATGTAGACGGAGCGGAAAAACTTGTAAAATCGAGATCGAGGTCTATATTAAATAAATCTTTATAATATCCGGTTTTCTTAACATAATTCAGCGCTTCAAAATCTACATCCAAACCGTACATAGAACAGTTTTTATTTTTTTTAAGCCATTCTCCGATATAGCCGTAGGCGCATCCGACGTCTAGCACGGCAGAGTTTTCGGTTACGGCGTTTACTACAAAGGCAAGAGCGTTATTGTCGTTTTTAGGATTTATATTTTCTGCTTTATTTTCGGAATATTTTTTTTCTTCCGGCAAATAAAGCCTATTATATTCTGCGCTGCCAAGATTCATAAAAAGTTTTTACAGGTTTGTTTTGTTAAGATTTGTTAAAATTTGTTAAAATTTGTTAAAAATGCTAAATTACCGGAGTTAATTATACTAAATTATTAATGAAAAAAAAATATAAAAATGCTATAATTTTTAAAATGAAAAGCGGATTAAATTTTTTCATTAACGATATAAACATAAACAGAGTCTTGGTTATTTCGATAGATACTTTAAGTTACGACTGCATAGGGTTTAGTTCAAGTTCGGACAGGCTTTCGAAATACGGACTTCAAAACTGGATAAAAACACCGGTAATAGACGAAATAGCCTCAAAATCTTCATATTTTACAAACTGCTTCAGCACTTCTTCTTATACGCCGCCCGCTCACGCATCTTTATTTACGGGACTTTATCCTCCTAATCACGGCGTAAGGCCGTTTTTTTATAAAAAATTAAATGAAAACTATCCGACTTTAGCAGAAATTTTTAAGGATAACGGATATAAAACAATATTTTCTATGGATATGGATATATTCGGTCCCGTCGGGCTTACGCGCGGTTTCGATTATATCGTTACCGGAAACGATGCCAAAACTGCGTATATACTTGACGAAATGAAAGACGAAAAAATATTTCTTTTTGTTCATATGTTCGACGTTCACGACCCTTATCTTTACTGCGAAACTCCGCCTGAAAAATCTTATAACGACGATTATTACGAAGCCGTTGAGGAAATGAGCTCAAAGTTAAACGTAAAAATCGAAGAAAAAGAGCCCCATAAAATTTGGAAAGAACTGCAGAAAAAAGTAAAAAACGGCATAAAAGAATATCTTCCTTTATACGTAAAAGGAATAAATAAATTTGACGGCGGACGCTTTAAAATGCTTTCGCAAAATTTAAAAAATTTCGGTTTTTTTGATTATGAAAGCGTTTACTGCATATTATCCGACCATGGCGAAGGGCGGGTTTCATATTCCGACCAGTCTGTTTTTTCGCATGCCGGCGAACTTTTCGACGAAATAATACATATCCCTCTTATATTTCATGCTCCGGGCTTTGAAGACAAAATAAGAAAAGAAATCGTGTCTATAGCGGATATTTTTCCGTCGGTCGTTTCTTGCGCAGGTCTAAAGTTATCCGGTTTTAAGGGCAACGGCGATAATAAAGGCGAAATAAAAGGCGATAACAATGGAAAAGGAAAATATCTGCTTGAAAAATTGGACGGAAAACTTTTTCAGGGCTTGGCAAAATCGGAATCGGACGGCATGGCCGGAGGAGAGAGCTATAGCTATGGCGTAAGGGAATTCTGTTATTCGGAATATTTTGCAAATAAAATAATAGGAAACAGAATAAATAAAGACGCAAACAAAGGCGGGGAAGGACAGCCTGAAAACGCCGGCGGCGGAGTAAATGGCGAAGGCGCTGAAGTACTGAATGTATTTTCTTCCGAAGACGATTTCTTTTTGTTTCAAAGGTCGGTGAGGACGAGAGACGAAAAATTTGTTTATTACGGCGTTTTTTTTGATGGCGATATTTCTTATGAAAAATTCATTTTAAAAAATAAAGGGTTAGCCGATTTAAGCGACGAAGACTATGTTAAATCGCTTTACAAAATAGTGCTTAACAGGTTCGAGGACCAGGAAGGGTTATCCGCTCATATCGGCAGGCTTAAATCTAAAGAAAAAACGAAAGAGGATATTTATAAAGAATTTATTGGAAGCATTGAATATGCCCAAAGACCTAAAATACTTTATTATGATTTAAAAAGCGACCCTGCTGAAGAAAGTCCCGTCGATTTAAAAAATTTAAACCATACCGGCAAAATAAGCGAAACAATTATTATGGAATTAAAGAAAGAGGCAGAAAATTTCTTAGAAATTATCGATAATATGGAAAAAAACGCTCCAGAAGCAAAGGATATTTTTGACGAAACCAATGAAGTACTGCTTACGGCTAAAAATACCGATAACGCAGGCAGCCATCGCCGTAAGCGTAACATCGGGGATTTGCTTGCGTCCAAGACGGATTTCAGCATAGATATAATTAAAGAAGCTTACGAACGTTTCGGCAAAAACGGGGCATGTGTCGGAATTGCTTTTACTGGAGGAAAAGATTCTACGGTTATGCTTGATTTGGTCAGAAAAGCTTTTGACGGAAGTATTCCTTCTTCGTTTAAAATAGTAAACGTGGATACGACGGTAGATTTTCCGGAAATTTACGAATTTATAGACAGGCTCAGTCGCGAGTGGAATTTTGATTTAAACATTTTTGCAAATAAAGAAGCCGTCGATAAAAACGAGGTAAAAATTGCCGCAGACAAAGAAAAATGCTGTCTGCTTCTTAAAACCGTTCCTTTGAAGAAAGCTATAACGGATTTAAATCTTAAGGCTTTAATGGCCGCTATAAGAAAAGACGAGCAGGAGCAAAGAAAAAAGGAATCGTATTTTTCGGAAAGGAACGACCCGAAGCATTTTAGGGTTCATCCTTTGCTTCATTTCACCGAAAAAGATATATGGGATTATATTGAATTTTACGATATTCCGTACTGTTCTCTTTATAAACAAGGCTACAGGTCTTTAGGATGCGTTCCTTGCACCGTAAAAGCCCGCCCGGACGAACCGGAACGGGCAGGCAGGTCTCAGGAAAAAGAAAAAATTATGGGCAAACTTAGAGACCTAGGTTACTTTTAAATTGCTTTGAAATTTTTTCGGCATTTCAGCAAATAACGTTAAAACTTCCGCATACAGTTGCATCTACGGTTTGCGCGTAGTTTACGGCGGCGTCGTAAGCCTGTGGATTCCCGTATTCGTTAATACTGTTTACATAAGCCCATGCCGAATTTACAAGAGCTTGATTTGCAGACGCCTGCGCCTGCTCGACGGCATTATTGCCATTATAATTATTTACCGCAGTATTTCCTCCGCCGTTTCCGTTTTGTATCTTGGGATAGGCGCTGAATCCGAAAGGTACGCTGACCTGAGCCGTCAAAGCGCCGCCGGAATAAGCGGACAGCCCGCCTTTTATTCCGTTTT
>JAJZYC010000098.1 GCA_021806125.1 bacterium | reverse complement strand
TTAAAATAGCTTTAAAGTTAAATTAACACTGGATTCCTGCGTAGGCAGGAATCCAGTGTTAAAATTTTATATCGGCAAATTGAAGTTTTTCTCTTAGCTTTGCTTCGTCCGTTAAGTAATCCCGTTTTCTTTTTCCTATGCGCATCATCCGCAGTCGGAGTATCCGCAGTCGAGGCATACCGTACAGCCTTCCGCATGTTTCAGATTGGAGCCGCCGCATGAGGGACAGGCGCCTCTGCCTTGAACGGCACGGTTTTTTGAAAAGGCTTCAGAATTAAATTCCGACACCTTTTCTGCCGGCACCGTTTCTGCTAAATCCGGCGCTTTTTTTTCTCCATGCACGTTTTGCGCGACGGCATTTTCGTTAAGGCTTTTTTCGAGAGCTTTGCCTATGGCGTCGGCGCACGAATATATAATATTAGCTCCGAAACCGTAAGGAATATTGCATCTTATTCCTTTCAGCTGGCTTATAATTTCTTTCGCTCCTATTCCCGACCTCAAAGCCAAACTTACCATTCTTCCGGTGGACTCCGTCTGAGACTGCGCGCATCCGCCTGATTTTCCGATTGAATTAAATATCTCGAAAGGATTTCCGTTTTCGTCGTAATTTATAGTTACGTACAAAGGTCCGCATCCGGTAGTAGTTTTAACCGTTACGCCGTGTATCATATCCGGGCGCTTTCTCGGTTCTATCTGCCTGCCGGTTTTTTTATCGGGGTTGCTATCTTTTATATTTTCGGCGGCGTTCTTGCCGATTATCGGTTTTATGTCGATAGGTTCGGATACGGACGAACCGCAAACCGGACACGTATATTTCATTGCCGCGCCGCCGCCGTTTCCCGAAGAACCGGATGTTAAGACCTGCTCTCTCGAACCGTCCCTGTAAACCGTAATACCTTTTAGATTAAGGTTGTAAGCAAGAGTATAAACTTCTTTTATATCTTCTTTTTTTGCCGAATTAGAAAAGTTAACGGTTTTACTGACGGCATTATCGGTAAATTTTTGAAAAGCCGCCTGCGTCATAACATGCCATTTTGGAGTAATATCATGCGAAGTGATAAATACCTTGCTTAAATATTCATATTCTTCTTTAGTCAGTAATTCCGCAACGTCTTTACCGTACGTTTTTCCGAGACTGCCGTTTTTTACTATATAATCAATTAATTTTGCGGAATAAACCCCCATAGACTCTAAAACGCCTTTAAGGTTTTTGTCGATTTCTATTAAAGTTTGTTTGTCCAGTACGTGCCTTTCGTAAGCTAACGCAAACAAAGGTTCTATACCGCTCGAGGCGCCGCCTATTATGCTGATGGTTCCGGTAGGAGCTATGGTGGTAGTCGTGCCGTTTCTCATAGCCCTGAAACCTTTTTTCTCCCAGAGAGAGCCTTTGAAGTTAGGAAAACTGCCGCGTTCTATGCCCAGCTCTTCGGATTTTATTTTTGATTCTTTATCTATGAATTCCATTATGCTTTCGGCAATTTTAAGCGCGAGTTCGCTGTCGTAAGGTATTCCCAGTTTTATAAGCGTATCTGCGTATCCCATAATTCCAAGGCCTATTTTCCTGTTAGAAAGCGTCATTCTTTTTATTTTTTCTATAGGATAATGATTTTTATCTATTACGTTGTCTAAGAAATGGACCGCGGTGCGGACTGTCTTCCTTAGGGCGTCGAAGTCGATTGAATTTATATAATCGGATATTATTTCGCCGGGATTATTCCCGAATTTTTTCAGCGCGCCGCCGAGATTAAGCTTGTCTTTTTCTATTTTATATTCTTTTATGAATTTTCCGATGTTAATAGAGCCTAAGTTGCATGATTCGTATGCGACTAAAGGCTGTTCTCCGCAGTCTAAAACCACAAATCCGTTTGCTATGAACGTAAAGGTGGAAGGTTCGGTCAAATCGTAAACCGTTTCTTTTCCGGCATATTCGATAGATTCTACCTTGTCGTAGAATTTTTCTTTATAGAATATCTGATTTTCGACTATATTTTTTAATCCGTTTTGTTTATATTCCTGCATAAAACCTATTTGCTCCATGAATCTTAATTTAGAAGCTCCGAAAATTCCTATTTCGTATAAAACTCCGTCGGAATCGTAATGTTTTTCCGCCCCGGAAATCGTAGTATATGTAAAAGCCGCCGTTCGAGCTTTTCTCGACCTGTCCATAATTACACTTTTTATTCCGAGGTTGATTAATAATACTTGAATATCTTTCAATAGTTTTAAACTTTTAGAAGATAAAACTATTCCTCCGTCAGACGGATTTTTACCGTTTCTTATTGTTCCGTCGGAGGAAAATATTCCCTGCAGAAATCCTATAACCGCTTCTTTCGTTGCGGTAAAAATACTGGAAGGAACCTCTTTTTCGCCTGCTTTTACAGGTTTTACGCCTAAATTTTTAAAGTAATCTACAAAGAATTTACTGTGATAAGAAAGATGATATACCTTTTCCGTTCTTTTGATTTCTTTTATATCCTTTCCGTATATTTTGTTTAAGATAGGCTTGAGGTATTCCAAAACGCCGGTGTCGTTTTTTCCGAAAGTAAAACCGACTCGTGCATTTTTGGAATTATTATCTATCAGCCAGCCGTCGCCTATCAGCCAGCCCAGTATCTGTCCCAGCTCTTTCGACCAGTTAACGGGCATGTTCAGTTTATAAATTTTGCCGTTCTTGCCGTTTATTGTATTTTCTACCCTAACAGGCAGTTTTGTTATTTTGGAAAAATTACCAGGGGCGGATTGAATTAAAATTTCGTCTCCGACTTTAATATCTTTAAGTTTTTTCCATCCTTCCGAAGTTAAAAAGTGGTGGTCGTAAGTAGCTTTTATTTCGTAGCCCGATTTGGTAATTAGTTTTGCGACGTTTTTTTCGCCGTTATTGTAAACGGCGGCGATTGGATTCAAAGAAACGCCGTTAGATTTTTCGCTTAAATCAGGGGCATCGAAAATAGGCTCTCCGTTAACCGCCTGACTGCCGCCGAATGTCCGGTCGTCGGTAAATATTTTAATTCCGCCTTTAACGAATTTACCGTACAGTTCTTCCATTTTTATAAGGCCTAATTCGGTAGATATATAGGAATCCCCGGTTACGCAAGGGTTGGTGGCTTCGATTTTACCGGCTTCAGGTACCGGATTGAGTTTGTTGATTCTGTCGATAAAGACAATTCCGGGTTCGCCGCTCGACCATGCGGTTTCGACGATTAAACCGAAAACTTCTTTGGCGTTCAGATATTTTACTATTTCGTTATTTCTCGGATTTATTAAAGGATAATCTTCGTTTTTTAACGCATGTTCCATAAAATCTTCGGTTATTGCGACGGAGATATTAAAATTGTTAAGTTTTGAGGTATCCTTTTTGGAGGTAATGAAATCTATTATATCAGGATGGTCTATTCTTAAAATACCCATATTTGCGCCCCTTCTCGTCCCGCCCTGCTTAATCGCTTCGGTGGCGCTGTTAAATACCTGCATAAAGGAAACCGGTCCGCTTGAAACGCCTTTCGTCGAATGGACGGTGTCGTTTTTAGGCCTTAATGAAGAAAAAGAAAAACCCGTTCCGCCGCCGCTCTGATGGATGAGGGCGGTATATTTTATGGTTTCGAATATGGATTCCATAGAGTCTTCTATCGGAAGGACGAAACACGCCGAAAGCTGCTGGAGCGGCCTGCCGGCGTTCATTAAAGTAGGGGAATTCGGAAGAAAGCGGAGGGAGGACATCTCGTCGAAAAAATTGCCGGCCGTCTTTTCGGCGTCTTTTTCTGATTTGCCGTAATTTAAATCGGCAGACGATATGTTTTCCGCGACTCTTTTGAACAGCCCGGTTATAGTTTCGATAATTTCGCCTTTTTCGTCTTTGGCTAAATATCTTTTCTTTAAAACGGTAACCGCATTTTCGGAAAATTTTTCGGCAAGCGGGTCTGCAGGCGCGTTATTTTGTTTTTTCATGGCTCCTCCTAAATCTAAATTTAATTATATGCGATATTTAATATACAATATATAGATGACATTTTGTATTTCTATACAATATATTGTAATTAATTTTTTGTCAATAGATTTTTTTATAAAAAAGTTTTATAATCTTAAACGTATTAAAACATATTATAAATCGGGAGGAATAAGTATAAATAATGCTGGATAATTTGGGCGGAGGCGCTATAGGCGGCATTTCGGCAGGCGGAACCATGAATATACTGTCGCATATTCTTACTACTAATATTGTAGTTAAATTAGTTTTACTGCTGTTATTAATTTTTTCCTTAATTTCGTGGGCCATTATATTTTACAAACTGCGTTATCTGGGCAGGGCAAGAAAAGAGGACAAGGAATTTCTCGACCTTTTCTGGGAATCGAAAAGGCTGGATTATGTTTATACCGCCGCTAAAAGCCTTGATTACAGCCCTATAGCGTTTATGTTTAACGTTACTTATAAAGAACTCCTGAATATTAAAAAGAAATCCGCCGACGGGGCGCAGCATGCCGATAAAGAAAACAACGAAGAAAATCTCTCGTACGTCGAGAGGGCGCTGAAAAAATCCCAGCTTTCTTCTATCGCAAAACTGGAAATTTCTCTTCCGTTCCTTGCCACGGTAGGTTCTACCGCACCTTTTATAGGCCTTTTCGGAACAGTATGGGGCATTATGACTTCGTTCGAAAGCATTCAGAGAGCCGGAACGGCGGGGCTGGCGGTAGTCGCTCCCGGCATAGCCGATTCGCTTATAGCTACTGCGGCGGGTCTTTTTGCGGCTATACCTGCGGTTATAGCTTATAACTATTATTCTAACAAAGTAAGAGTCATCGTTAACGAAATGGTTGATTTTGCCTACGAGTTTATGACTATAATAGAAAGGCAGATTTTATAGGAGACTGTTTATGTTCACTCCTTTTGACGATAAAGAAGATAAAAAAAGCGGAGTTTCGAGCTACAGGCTTATGTCCGAAATAAATATTACCCCTTTCGTGGATGTTATGCTCGTCCTTTTAGTTATTTTTATGGTAACCGCTCCTATATTGGTCCATGGAATAAGGGTAAATCTGCCGTCGGCGGCGGCGCATGCCTTAAAAGCGCCCGAAAAAACGATAGTCGTCGCGGTAAGGTCGGACAGGAACGTATATATAAATAAATTCAGGGTCGGACTGCCGGTCTTGACCGAAAAACTTGCGGCGATATATAAGCATAGAAAGGATAAGCAGATATTTCTCAAGGCAAGCTCGTCTCTGTCTTACGGATACGTAATACAGGTTATGGCCGCAATAAAAGACGCCGGAATTACGAAAATAGGAATGGTAACGGCAAACCCCGTTTTGGCGCGCAGGAAGGGCAGGTAAAACCTTTATGTTCAGCGAAAACAATAAAGGCATAGGCCTATATTTAGTATATTCCGCCATTTTCCATATATTATTAATCGGATTAATAATATATCTTTCTATAAGATACAGGCCGGAAATTCAGTCGATAGGCTCAAAAGTCGTGGTAAGCGTAGTAAGCAGGGTTCCCGGGCCTCTTGCTTCGGTCAAATC
>JAJZYC010000097.1 GCA_021806125.1 bacterium | reverse complement strand
GGAAGACGGAGGCAAATCCGGCAACGAAGGCGACCTTGCCATTGTCGATAAATTAGAAATTACGTATAAATCTCTAAATTTCGAGTTAAAAGATCCGAACGGAGTTTCTATGAAAAGACCCGACCACATTTCCTATATTTTGGGATTTATGGCGGCGCTTATAAATCTCGAAGGCAGGTATCTTTCGGGGCAGGTTAAAGAACCCTTGCCTTTTAATGAAGTCGTTGCCAACGAATTTATGTTTTTTAGCGAATTCGTGGGTAACTGGGCAGGCTTATTTGCCGACGAGGTAATCCAGCGGTCAGGTTCAATGTTTTACGCGCCTGCGGCTAAACTCCTTCAGGGTTTTATAGCCTGCGAGCAGAGAGATTATAATAATATTGTTACAAAAATTTAACATAATTGTAATAATCCTGTAACATCCGTTTGTTAGAATAGTACGGAAGAGCGATAAAAATAAACAAGGCAACAATACGAACATAAAAAAATTATTTATTTCATTTCCGGCAATATTATTAACATTTTTAATATCGATATCTACGTATGCTTTTGCAGAACAAAAGCATACTGCGTCCAATTTATCCGCCAAACTTAAACAAAGAACCAAGCTGATATATAAAGAGATTAGTATATTAAAGCCTGATACGATAACTAACGTTTCAGAACTTTTAAATTTAATTAAAAATTATGCCGCTTTTTTAAACAAAATTAAAAAAGAATCTTCCGATAAAACTTTATTAGATTCAGTTAATATAAATATGAAAAAAATATTAAAGGTAAGAAACGGTATTAAGCAAGATGAGAAAACGATTGAAAATTGGTGCAACGAAAATATAAAAAAGCACCCTTCAGGGATGTCTCCCGAATTAAAAAAGAAGTGGAAAGCCGTTTGCAGTTTTGGCGGAGGAAATTATTATGGACCGTCAATACCTGGATGCGGTTAATAAATAAAAAAATAAAAAGTGGCAGATTTATTTTTTTATTGGACAACATTAATAAATCAAATTATATATAAGGAAAATTAATCTGATTTTTCAAAGAATTATAATATAAATTAAGTTATTTAAACTAAAAGAAAGGAGGAAGTTATGTACAAAATCAGCAAGACAAAAAAGACGATGCGGCTGAGTATGCTTTCGGCTTTTGTTTTTGCTTTAGCAGCGGCGCTGGCGTTAGTATTTGCGTTCGGCGGGGGAGGGACGGCTTATGCATCCGGTGCTGCCCTTTACGAAAACCCCAACACCGGCGAAATATTTTTAACGCCGGGACCGGGCAGGGTAAAAGTAGGACAGAGCGTCATCAATGAGTTGTTGAAGCCGAACACGACAAAAACAACCCAGCAGATTAACAATTTAAAAACTACGGAAAAGAAACTTGAGGCTTCGCTTAAAACCGTAAAGGGTCAAACTCTTCCGGCGTGGACCAAGCATGTTTCATTAGGAGCGTTGGTTTATATGGGCTATGGATATTATACTCAGCCTGGATTAACCGAAGGTTCGCTGCAACTGGAAGAAAATCCGCCTGCAACAGGCAATAACGGTTATAATGCATTTAACGTAAACAGGGCGTATTTAATATTTCTGTATCATCAGGATAACTGGTTTTTAAAAATTACGCCTAATTTTTTCAAAACGAATAATTCCGGATCTACTGGCGGAAACCAGGATTTCAGGCTGAAATATGCATTTTTGCAGTTCAACCATGTTTACGATGCAAACGGTTTGACGGTTAACCTTAAAGCTGGTCAATTTCCGACTCCTATGGTCGCATGGGAAGACGGTTTAATTGGCTATCACGTTGCTGAAAGAACTCCCTGGGGTTTCTTAAACGTAACATCTACACAGGCTGGTCTCGGAGTTTCCGGTAAATTTAGATCCAACGGAAAAGTTTATCTGGCATATAATGCCGGTTTTTTTAACAATGCAGCATTTCATGCCAATGAAACGGTGGATCAGAAATCGCCGCAGGCAAGATTAACTTTTTATCCCCTCGGGGCGGATTCCGGTTTAAATGGACCGAGTATCAGCGGCTATTACGCTTGGGCTGAAGACAATTCAAACTTTGGAGATGCCGTTTCCGGTCCAAATACTAATATTCCCGAAACAAGAGTTTCCGCCGTGCTTGATTATAAAATCCCAAATGCTAATATTGCTTTGCAATACGATTATGCTATAAATCACATTGTGCAACCAGGCGCAGGCGAAAGCGGCGATAGCGATAGTTATTGCGGAATAGAATCGGGCGTTTACAGTTGCTATGCTGTTAGCACCATGCCTTCAATATTCAGTTTATACAAAAATCATAACACTATCGAACATGGTTTAGACGCATTCGGGTATTACAATATTCCAAACAGCAAATTTGGATTTTTCGGACTTATACAAAGATATTATTATATGGATACCAATTACAATTCTGCAGGTGATGCTTTGCCGTCGGGAAATCCTTTCGATTTTCAAAGAGGCGTGGTCGGCGTGGCGTATCATCTCAACAGCCATATTACTTTAACTGCAGATTGGCAGAACTACCAATTCCTTTATGCTAAGGACTATAGAGATCTACCTGTTACCTCGCCGCAATATTTAGACTACGGACAGTGGATGGGACAAACGAACGCCTATTTCCTGCAGGCAAGAATTGCATTCTAGACTCTTGACTCAGAGCTTTTCTCTCTGCACCTCCCTAATACCCGCCCTAAAAAGCGGGTATTTTTATTTTTAAATCTGATATAATCAATATATGTTTTACGACGATTTTTTCGGAATTATATAAAAATGAAGTCAGGTATCTTCTCGGCGGCGGTCATGCCGTTAATATTTACGGCATTATAAGGTCAACCTACGACATAGAAGAATTAAAAAATAAATAATGGAAAATTTTACAGATAATATAAACAAAGAAAAAATCACGTCTAAGCGCAATAATTTAAACAATTTAAATAACTACTATAATGCCGCTATATCGGCGGACGACCATTTAGGCGGCAGGCCGCTCTCTATAAAAGAAACGTTAATATGGCCTGAAGAATCTAAGATTTTCTTTTATAAAATTAAAGAATAGATATAATCTAACAAAAATTCGTAAATATTAAAAAAGGCGGCGGATGCCCGATAATTTAATTAAACGATAAGACATTTATGGTTAACGATAATTTTAATAAAAAGGGCGGACTTAACTTCGGAGTAAATACCGATTCGTTTTTCGGGATAGGGTTCGGGCTTCTCGGCGATAACAATCCCGGCCGCCTGCAAGCATCGTTCGACGATTTCTTTAATCTTTTAAATTCGTACAAAATAGGAAATATCGAGATAAATACGGAAATAGAACAGTTAAATCCGGGTTCTTTGCAAAAATTCATTATCCCTTCGATAAGCGCTTTTTTTTCAAAATTGCTGGTTCCGCTTTCTGTTTCGGTCCATCTACCGTATCTTCAGCTTAATCCGGCAAGCCCTTTAGAAGAATACAGGCAGGTTTCCGTTAAAGCAATGAGCGGGGTAATAAATGCCTGCCGCGGGCTGGACGTTAAAAAATTCGTTATTCATCTGACTTCGGAATTTGAAGATTCCATTATGTTTTTTCCTATCGAAGAAAAAGCAAAAAAGGTTTTAATCGATATTGCCGCCCGCCAGGCAAAGAAAAGCATATCCGATATACTGAAAGAAACTAAATTGCCGCCTGCGGTTTTTGCTTTAGAAAACCTCGAGGTTTTTCCGTTCGATTATTTATATCCTATAGTTGAGGAATTCGGCATTTCTGTCTGTTTCGATATGGGACACTGGGGGTTAAACGGTTTTAAGCCGGAGGATTTTCTAAAAAAATTCGGCATTAACCGTATAGGCGAAATGCATATACAGGATATGTCGGAAAAAAGAACCGACTTAAGAACCACCGTAAGAAACGAACACAGGCCGTTAGGAACCGGTATTTTAAACCCCGCAGGATTTTTTAGTTCTCTAATCGAGAATGAACGGTTTTCGGGACCTTTGATAATAGAAAACAGGTCTAAGGAAGATTTAATTTCTTCTTTAGACTATTTGAAATCAGGTAATTTTATATAATACCCTGAATGAATATCTTTAAAAATTTGAGAAATCCCCCTACTCCGCCTGTTCGTTTTTTTACCGCGCCGCTTCTGCTTTCTTCAGCCGGAATGTTTTTGGACGGTTATTCATTAACCGTAATCGCATTCGCTATAATACTTATCAATCCGTATTTCCGCCTGAATACTTTAGAGTCGGGCTTAATTATAGCGTCCGTGGTATTCGGCAGTATAATAGGAGCATTGCTGATCGGATATTTCAGCGACGTTTTCGGAAGGAAATCCGTTTATATTTTAAATATGGCTGTTTTCGTTATATCGGGTATAGTATCGGCATTTTCGGTAAATTTTATAATGTTATTTTTATCCCGCCTTGCTCTGGGCGTGGCGGTCGGAGCCGATTATCCTGTATCGAATTCTTATATTGCGGAAACAGCACCCGAGGCGCTCAGGGGTAAACATCTTTCCTTCGCCGGCTTGTCGTTCGGCATAGGTTCGATATTTTCTTCTTTAACGGCGGCAGCCCTCTTTCCTTTCGGACGCGAAATGTGGCGTTTTATGCTTAGTGTTGGCGTAATTCCGGCTCTTATAGTAATGTTTCTAAGAATTTCTATGCCCGAATCGAAAAGATGGATAAATGCAAAACGCATTAAAAAGGAATATAAAAAAAATAAATTATATATAGAAGGAATGTTTTCCAAGGCGCATATAAAAAATACCCTGCTTTATTCTTCTATCTGGTTTTTGTACGATATCGGAGCATACGGCATCGGCCTCTTAATTCCGTTAATTTTTAAAAAAAGCGGATTTATTTCAAACGAAGGCAATGCTCTTATAACGTCTTTAATTCTTTTAATAGGCATAGCAAGCTCCCTAGCCGGACTTTTAAATATCGATAAAATCGGAAGAAAGAAGATACAGCTTGCCGGTTTTGCGGGAATGGGCATTTCCCTTTTTCTTCTTCCTTCCTTTTACGGCACGTTAGGGGGTCTTGCCGCCGTAATTTTTATTGCCGAAATTTTTAATTCTTTAGCGTCTTTAACGGTAGGGATTTTCCCTGCCGAGCTTTCAAGGACGTCTTTCAGGTCGTCGGCTTACGGATTTTCTGCAATGTCGGGCAAAATAGGGGCAGTATGCGGGGTTTTAATAATGACGTATTTCGTCAGGGAAAATAAAAATTTGGGCTATTATGCCGTTGCAGGTTTAATATCCGCCGCATTTTTCCTTTCTTTTTTTCTGCCGGAAACAGGAAATAAAAGGCTCGACTAAATTAAATGATAAAGATTAAATAATATTGAGTTAAAAAACTCGGCAGAATCCGTGAAGATGTCATACTATCCGTTAAAGCCGCGATTAAAGAGATGCTTGTAGATTAAAAATTCAAATTGAAAATTGTCAATCCGTTCAAATAAATGAACCCCGGCATTTCTACTACTCCCGATATATAATCCGGATTTCTGGCGGAAATTCCCAGCCAATCCCATCCGTGTTTTATAACTTTTCCGCAAG
>JAJZYC010000096.1 GCA_021806125.1 bacterium | reverse complement strand
ATAAATCCTAACAAGCTCGTTTATAATTTTTATAGTATCTTTAAGGTAATTATCGGTTTTAAGGACGGTATATCCTATTAAGGTCGAAACTTTAGAATTTATATCGGATAGTATTTCTTTTAGACTTTTAGAAGTTTCGTTAAGAGTTTTCGCGACTTTACCGGCTTCATCTCCGGGAAGACCATTTTCGTCTATTAAAGCTCCGTCCATTTCTCCGTCTTTAAGATTTTCCAGGCCCAGTTCGATTTTTTGGAATAAATAAATATACGGGCTTAAAAATCTGAAAAATAAAAGTACGAGTATAATTAAGAATACAAAGAATATTATTGAAGTCTGCACTATAGTCCTGAACGTTGCCGTCCTCACGGAAGACAGATTCATAGTCAGGCTTATAGCTCCTAAAACGGTGCCGGATTTAACTTTATGGCACATAAGGCAATCGACTACTCCCGTACTGGTAGCTTTATAGGGAATTATTACGCGGTATTTTACCGAATTAAACGTTTCGTCTAATTTTTCTATTTTCTTACCTGTCGCAAGAACATACTTTTCGTCTGCGGTAGTCGGTATTTCGCTTTTAAATCCAGGACCGAACTGCTTATCTACAGGATTGCCCCTTATAATGGAAATATTCTGGATATCTACCTGTTTAGAGGCTTTTTTAAGCCTTCGGATAAATATTTCCCTGTTTTGTATAACGCCCATGACCATCAAAGACGTAAGGCTGTCTCTCACAACCTTGGCTATGGTTTTTGAACGTATTTTTGCTTCGCTTATAGATTCATGCCTGAAACTCAAGGCAAAAATTATGTCTATGATAACGAACAGTATAACAAGGAGTACAACTATCCTTAAAATTATTTTAGTCTTAAGGGATTTATTTGTTTTTTTTATTTTTTTCAACATATTAAATATTTATATCATAAAAAAAATAAAAAATGCATATAAAATATTTTTATTTTAATTAATTTTAAACACGTTCACTGAAATTTTTATTTAAGCATGTAAATAGGAAATAAAATATTTATGATTAGCAATTATTTCTATATAGGTAATATAATTTTCATTTAAATTCACAAATAACTACCTCAATTTTTAACATATATACCCGAAGAAGATTTTATGCTTTCCGATAAAATATCGA
The DNA here is from genome assembly GCA_021806125.1 of bacterium. Taxonomy (GTDB): domain Bacteria; phylum SZUA-79; class SZUA-79; order Acidulodesulfobacterales; family Acidulodesulfobacteraceae; genus Acidulodesulfobacterium_A. Next base: position 4,423 of record JAJZYC010000096.1, on the reverse strand, counting down.
ATAAAGATTCTATATCGAATACCGTTTGAAATTTTTTCCTCTCCGCTTCAAATAAACGTTCTCTTTCCGAAAGTTTGCCTATTTCTTTGCGCATAGAGTCCAATTCTGCTCTAATTTCGTCTCTGTCAATTTCAGTTTCCGGTTTTTCGCCTTCCTGCTCCAGTAATTCTTCCAGCCTTTGCATGCCTATCGCCATTAAACTTTTTAAGGATGACCGGTCTATAATTTCGTTTTCCAACTGCGTCCTTTTTTGTATAATTTCCTTATAATTTTCCATATCTTTTCCGACAATCGCCGCTATGGCTTTAACTTCTTCTTTTAATTTTTTAACTTTTTTTACGTCGAGATAACTGCCGGCTTTAAACTCGCCGAAAAAAACCGGAAAATCGCCGCCGTCTTTTTCGTTTGTTTTTGCTAAAAGTTCTTTAAAAAACGATAAATATTCTTCTCTTCCGAGATTAACGACTTTAAGCACTTCACCTTTTTTGTTCTTTATCTGAACGTATATATCCATAATTAATTATAATATTATTTAAAACATATTAATGCGACTTTTATCATTTTGCCGCATCAATTTTCAAAAGGATTAATATGCACCATAACGTCGTTTATATAAATATTAGACGACATAAGACTGCCCTTAACGTTTTCCGCAATATCGTGGGACATTTTAACGGTCATATTTTGATTGATTTCTATTTCTACGTCTATATAAAAATAGGGACCGGATTTTCTTACTTTTATATCCGTAATTCTTTCGACCCCCTTTACGGAAGTAATTATATTTTTTATCTTATCGACGACAAAAACCGGTGGGCTTTCATCCATAAGATTGCCTATAGACTCCTTTATAAGTTTTACGGCAAGCCGGAATATAAAAAAACTGACCACTATTCCTGCTATAGGGTCCATATAGTAATAACCTTTTATGGCAAAAATAATCCCTATTACTACGGCTAAAGATACTATAACGTCGCTCCTGTGGTCGTAGGCCGTGGCGATCAATCCGGTCGATTTCAAAAGCTTGCCCCACCTTAGTGTCCATTTATACAGTATCTCTTTAATTACTATAGTCGCAAGGGCTACTATTAAAGTATCCAAAGCCGGTTTTTCGAATTTATGAAAATAAATTTTGTAAACGGAAACGCCTATTATCGAAAATCCAAAAAGAATTAATATCAATGCTACGATGAAAGTCGCAATCATTTCGGCTTTTGCGTGACCGTAAGGATGTTCTTTATCCTGGGGCTTGCTAGATATCTTAAAGGACGCGTAAACGACAAATCCGGCAAATATATCGGAGAGGGAATTAAAGCCGTCGGCTACAAGCGCTTCGGAATTTCCGACGATTCCCACGTAAAATTTGGCGATAGTTAATATTAAATTTACGAAAATACCGACGTAGGAAATAAATTTTAATTTGTTGAATATATTTTCGCGGCTGATATTTAAAGGTTTCAAATTTTAAATATATAAACGGTTTATATTAATTAATATTGCGGATTGCACCGGCCAGCGCCGTTTCTATAGCAACCGGATAAATTTTATGTTCCGCTTTATGAACTTTTGCCTCTAAAGATTCCATGGTATCAGAATCGTCTATCTTAACGATTTCCTGGCATATAATCGGACCGGCATCTATTTCATGAGTAACGTAATGGACGGTAACTCCAGTATATTTTACTCCATACTCGAATGCCTTTTTTATCGCATCCCTGCCTTTAAAGGCGGGAAGCAGGGAAGGATGAATATTGATTATTTTATAAGGAAATTTCGAAACAAATTCTTCCGAAAGTATTTTCATAAAACCTGCCAAAATTATATAATCGGCTTTATACTTTTTAATTATGCCTTCAAGTTCGCTTTCAAAACGTTCTCTTTCTGAAACGGAAGCATAAGGCAAAAAAAGTGCAGGGATATCCGGCGCCGCTTTTTTAACCTTGTCTATAACCGGTGCACCCTCGATATTTGAAACTACGGCCGATATATTAATTAAACTTGAACCGGTTTTATTAATATAAAACCGGTTAATTAAATTTAAGGCGTTTGACCCGTTTCCGGAAGCTAAAATGATACAATTTTTTTGCATTTTTTTATTTATAACAGGTTTACGGCGGGATTATCCGCAAAGGTTTTAGAACCGGTTATTTTGCCTATATTGTAAGACCTGAAACGCTTTGAATTGAAATATAGCGCCTCGTTTATAAAGGAAATCACTTCGTCCGCTTTACCGTTTTCCACCACTAAAATTAAACCTATGCCTGCATTAAAAACCCTGTAAAATTCAGTTTCGTCCAACCCTCCATTTTCTTTCAGTAGTTTAAAAAGCTCCGGTAAACTCCATGAATTTTTGTCGATTTCGGCAACGGTATTTTCCGGAAGTATCCTGACCAAATTTTCCGGTATTCCTCCGCCTGTTATATGGGCTACTCCTTTAATTTTAAATTTTCCTTTTAGCGACAGGATAAGTTCCGAATAAATAATAGTTGGCTCCAAAAGGGCTTCTTTTACCGTTTTTCCGTCTTTAAGCAAAGGTTCGTTTATATTTAAACCCATCATTTCAAAAACAATCTTTCTGGCAAGCGAATAGCCGTTGGAATGAAGTCCGCTCGAAGCTATTCCGATGATATTATCTCCTTCTTCAATTTCCTTTCCGTCGATAATTTCGTCTTTTTCTACTATTCCTACCGCAAAACCTGCCAAATCATATTCTCCGGAACTGTAAAAAGACGGCATTTCCGCCATTTCTCCGCCCAGAAGCGAACACTTTGCTTCTTTGCACCCTACGGTTATTCCTGTAACTATTTCTTTAATAATATCAGGGTTTAAATTCGAGGTCGATATATAATCCAGGAAAAAAAGGGGCTTTGCTCCAAGACAGGCGATATCGTTAATACTCATAGCTACCAGGTCTATTCCTATCGTATCGTGTTTGTTTGCGGCAAAAGCTATCTTAAGTTTAGTGCCTACGCCGTCGGTTCCGGAAACCAGAACGGGATTTTTATAATTAAGTTCTCCTATAGAAAATAGAGAGCCGAACAAACCGAAATTATCTATCGCGCCTTTGGTGTAAGTGCTTTTTACCATAGAAGCGATATCAGAAACGGCTTTTTTTCCGGCTTCTATATCTACGCCAGCTTTTTTATAATCCATAATCGTATGATTTTATAATTTTTTATAAATTTTGTAAAGCGGCGGTTTGCCTATATTGAAAAATAATCTTTTTATGGTATATTTAAAAATAGGTATATTAAATATATTATTTTTCGTTAAGGAGGTTAAATTATGAAAAAAATTGTAAAATTTGACCCTTTTTATCCTATAAGGAGCGAAATTGAAAAAAATTTTTTCGATTTTTTTAACCCTGTTTCAAGAAACACGGCCGGTTACATAGAGCCGGCGGTGGATGTCGTAGAGCAGGACGAAAACATCATCGTTAAAGCCCAGGTGCCTGGGATACCTAAAGAAAATATCTTAATAGAGGTCAACGGCGACCAGCTTACGATAAAAGGGGAACACAAGCAGGAAAAAGAAGAAAAAAAGGAAAATTTCTACCGGCAGGAAATTCAATACGGTTCTTTTTACAGGATAATAGATCTGCCATCCGAGGTTGAAAAAAACGAAGCTGGAGCATCATTAAAAGAAGGAGTGTTGGAAGTAATCCTTAAAAAAAGCAAAACTTCCGCCCCAAAAAAAATAGAAATCAAATAAACTGCTTAATCTTGCATTTAAAGAAGATTATCGGTAAAAATTACGGGAGAAAATTCCGATATTTTATCGGGGGATTCTCCCGTTCCTATAAATCTTACGGGAAGGTTAAGCCTGTGTATTATATCTATTATAATGCCTCCTTTCGCCGAACCGTCTAATTTTGTAATTATAACCCCGGTAATATCCATAATAGCCTTAAACTGCTCAACCTGAACTAAAGAATTCTGTCCTAAGCCCGCATCTATAACAATCAGAACTTCATCCGGCTCTTTGCCCGAAGACTTCGATACAACCCTTTTTATTTTTGACAGCTCTTCCATAAGATGCTTCTTATTATGCAGTCTGCCTGCCGTATCTATAAGTAGAAGATTATAATCTTTTTCTTTAAACCGTTGGACAGCGTCATGCGCTATGGATGCCGGGTCCTGATTTTCTTTGCCCGAAACTACCTCTATGCCCGTTTTCATACCCCACAATTCAATCTGTTCTTTTCCAGCCGCCCTGAAAGTATCGCATGCCGCTATAATAACTTTTTTGCCTCTGTCCGCATAATATTTGCCGAGCTTCCCAACGGTCGTAGTTTTCCCTACACCGTTTACGCCTACTATAATAAAAATACTTTTTTCGCCGTCAGCTTTTATTTCCGGAAACTCTACCGATATTTTAGAAATTATTTCTTCTTTCAACGCCTGTTTTATAATATCAGGCGTCG
>JAJZYC010000095.1 GCA_021806125.1 bacterium | reverse complement strand
TTATGAAATCAATATCGATACCTAATATCTTTAATGCGTCAATGTTTATTTTTTCCAAATATGAGGCTCCCGAAAAACCGATGCCTAAGGCTCTTGTTAAGAAATCTGCAATATTTAATATTGCCGTTTCCGCTTTAAAGTCGTCGGCAAGATTAACGTTGTGATGATATTTTATCGGCAGATATATAGACTGAGGCAGATTCCATTCTTTTGTCAGCATATAGCCTAGCTGGTCGTGGGATATATTGAGAATATCATGCTCTATATCCACCAAAGGTTTTTCGCTTTTATCCGCATTTTCAATAATTTTTTTAAAATCGTCTTTGAACGTGGTGGCTATAATTATTTTTCCTATGTCGTGCAGTAATCCCGCGGAAAACATAATATCCGGGTCTATATTATTTATCTTTTGCGCTCTAAGTTTCACCGCGATATGCTTTGCCGTGAAAGCGCAGAAAAGGCTGTGCTCCGACAGCCCCGCCATGGTTTCTTTCATAGCGGTAAAAACGGAGGTGGAAATTATGATGCTTTTTAAAACATTGGCGCCCAACAGCACTATTGCATGATTTATGCTGTATATTCTCTGGGGAAATCCGTAAAAAGGAGAATTTACTATTTTCAATATTCTTGCCGAAAGGCTTACGTCGTGGGACATTAATTCGCCGATATTTTTTATGGAGAAATTATCGTTGTCTATTTCTTCGGAAATTTTCGATAACACTTTAGGCAGGGTAGGCAGGTTATCGGTTTTTTTAACGGTAGCGATTAACTCGTCCAAGGTGTCTATTTTTTTCATTTTATGATAGACTTCCGCCGTAATTTTTAATTATGACGTTTTTTATGATTTCTTTTATTTCTTCCATAAATTTTCCGCTTTCGGCCCGCAGGAACCTTTTTTCCAATAAAGACAGTTCTTTTTCCATTTTTTCTTTATTTTCTGTATCGTTTTCCGATTCTGCGCCGCTCGTTCCTTCTATGAATATATAATTATCCGACGCTCCCGTAGATTCGGCGGTTATTTTTTTAATATTTCCTATAAATTTATCCGTAAGAACCATCCCTTTCTTAAGAACCGTAATTTCTTTGCCGGATATTATATCTTTAGCTAAGATATCGCCTGCTTTAAGATTTTCCGCCGTTACTTTTTTCATACAAATTATAATTGCCGTTTAAATATCTTTAAAAGTTGATTTATATTATATCATATTATAAAATTATAATAGAAAAAAATAAAATTGATATTATGAAAAATAATACGTTATTAGAATTCAAAATCGCCGCCCGGATTCTTAATATAAATAAGTATATACTGCTCATTCTTTTAGAAAAGCGGGAAAATCCGGTTAATATCGGGCATGTATTCGATAGAAAAGTTTTTTTGACGTCTCTTTTTTCTAAAGCGGAAAACCGCGCCCGCGCATATGCATATAAAGATAAAGATAAGAAATCGGAAACGGGCGGCGCCGAGCTTTTATCGCGGCTTAAAGATATATTGACGGATATAACTGAATCCGACAAAACTATTATAAATATTTTAACCGAAAGAAAAGAAAATGCCGCCGATAAAATTTCGACGCTAAGGAAACTTTCCTCCGCCGTTAAAGCTTACGGCGCTAATTGAACGATAAGGTGCATTATATTATGGATAATTTAGACGGGTATTTTTATAAAAATCAGGAAATAATACTAGAAACTCCTCAAAAAAATTTCAAAGGCTATATTAATAAAATAGACGACGGGTTTCTGTATATAGTTTTATATTCTACTTTTAACGACAGGCAGTCGTCGGAATTCCGCGCAGAGGATTACGATATGGACGCAGACGTATCTTTAATTAAAAGCTCCGCCGTTCTTACTTTAATAAGTTCCGGTTTTTCCAAAACTTTCATATATAAGCCTATTTTAAAAGACATCGTTAAAAATGCCAATAATATTTCTCTAAAGGTTCAAATTGTGGGCGTTCCTTCGGAAGAAAGAGAAGGGAGGGAATTTTTGCGCGTCAACGCCGCTATCCAGTTCGTTTACGAAGAAATATCCATGGAAGAGTTTCTTGAAATAAAAGACGCCTATATTACGAAACCTTCCCTTACTACTTCGGTTTACGGAATTTACGGATTAGCAGCTCCTAAAATTTTTCAAACCGCCTCCGAAACGGATTCGGATGCGCCGATTAATCCTAAAATAGAGAAACTTCTTGTAGCGATAAACAGCAAATTGGATGTAATTATTTCTCTTATTAATCCGGAAGCGTCCATATTTGCGGACATTAAGGAAAGGCAGGTATCTATAAGCGGTTCCGGCATTATGTGGACGGATGGGGATAAAGGGCTGAAACAGGGCAGTATTATAAAAATTACGATGCTTTTCCCGACCGTTCCTCAGTTTATAGTAAAGGCTTTGGCTCAGGTAGTAAAAATTTCTAATACCATAGCAGATGCCGGACAAAATAATTCTTCGCCCGTATCTATAGCATGCAAGTTTACCGCAATAAACGAATACGACAGGGACGAAATAATTAAATTTACCCTCGAACAGCAAAGGCGGCATATCAAAAAATCCGCCTCTTAAGAAAATATTTAAATATTTCTATTGCAGGATTAGCGTATTATGATTTCGGCAGTTCGTTATTCAAAAAATTAGAAAGGACGACGATATTTACCCTTCTGTTGAGCGCGCGTCCCGCCGCTGTTTCGTTGCTTGCTATGGGCTTGTATTTTCCGTATCCGGAAGCCGAAAGCCTTGCCGGAGGAAAATTCGCGCTTTTTATAAAAAAGCTCAGAACGCTGACCGCCCTGGCGGTGGAAAGCATCCAGTTGTTCGGGTATTTAGCAGTGCGTATCGGGGTCGAATCGGTATATCCCTCTATGGCGATGTTATTTTTGACCTTAAGCAGTTCCGACGATATTTCTTTTAAAAGCGGGCGATATTTTCCGATAATTCTTGCGCTGCCGGAGCCGAAAAAGCTGGAGCCTTTCAAGGATATAACGAGTCCCCTGGTCGATTTATACACCCTGAGCGAAGATTTGTAGGCGCTGTTTCCGGCGGTAAAAGATTTAATATTGGATTCTATGCCCGTGAAGACGGCGGATTCATGCGTTTCTTCCTTAATAAGCTTCTTATTGGATTTTGAAACCTTAAACGTCGAAGGGGCGACTTTCGCGACGATTAATTTTGGGGTAGAGGCTACATTAGGCTTAGAAGTGGAAACCGTAATAAATTTGTTTGCCCCGAACGCCTGCTGGATGGATACGGCAAGTTCTTTAAGCCGGACGTTATTGACTTTGGATATCGCGAACATTACTATGAAGAACGACAGAAGAGTGGTTAAAAAATCGCCGTAGCTTATCATCCATCTTTCGGAATTGCTATGTTCCGGGCATTTTTTCTTTTTTCTCATTTTTTATTTCTCCGCATTTTTTAACTCGTACATTTTTTTCTCCTGTTCGCTTAAAAACGATTTGAGTTTTTCCTCGATAAGCCGCGGGTTTTCGCCGTTCTGAATGCTTCTTATTCCCATAAGGATAAGTTCGTATCTTAAAACTTTTACTTTCAGGTTCATCTTAAGCTTGCTGGATATGGGAAATAAAACGGCATTGGCAAACGCAAGACCGTAAAGCGTTGCTGTAAATGCGACCGCTATTCCTGCTCCGAGCCTGTTCGGTTCGTTTAAATGCTGCATAACGTGGATAAGTCCAAGCACCGCGCCTATGATGCCTAAAGTGGGGGAATAACCGCCCGCCTGTTCGTAAATTTTAACGCTTTCTTCCCCGAATTCTTCTATATGGGACAACTCCGTTTCCATAATTTCCATAACTATCTGGGGGTCTATTCCGTCGACGACCAATTGCAGAGCTTTTTTTATAAAATCGTCGGACGAGGCTTCTATTTCCGATTCCAGTGCAAGGACACCGTTTTTTCTCGCTTTTGTCGCATAATTCAGGAGGTCTGATATAGTATTTTCAAAATCCACTTTTTCGGATAAAATAACATCCTTAACTGATAAAAGGGCTTTTTTAATATTTTCCATCCTGTTTCCGGCGATAGTCGCTCCGGCTGTTCCGACTATAACTATTACAAATCCGATAGGGTCTATCAACTGCATTAAATTAGACCCTTGCAGAAAATTTCCGAAAACTATTCCGCCGATGCCCAGAATAAAACCTATAATAGATGCTATATCCATATTTCAGCCGTTATCCCAAAATTGCCTATAGAAAACTTTAAAATAGCTTTAAGGTTATTAAAACACTGGATTCCCGCCTACGCAGGAATGACGCCCGTTTGATGAAGACCTAAATTATAGCATTGTCATTCCTGCGTAAGCAGGAATCCAGAAAAAAACTTTCTATCGGCAATTTTGGGGTTATAATATTTATTAAATAAATTTATATTTTTTTATTATTATAATATAAATAATATATTTTTAAAATAATTTCTGCAAACTTTTATTAATAATCCGGTTATGATATAATTTTTTATATGAATATAACAGATGCTTTGACGGTTTCCGCAGGTAAAAAAAATCCGGCCGAAAAAACGGCCGTTTCTCCGGCGGAACTTAAAGAAATAAAGACCGTCGCCGTTAAGTTCGAAAGCCTTTTTTTGAATATGATTTTCGACTCTATGTCGAAAGAAGTAGGAAAAGGTTCCTTCATCGATAAAGGGACGGGCTATAAAATTTTTAATTCCCTGTTTTACGAAGCCGTAGCCAACGGCGAAAGCTACGGAAAAGGGATAGGCATCGCAAGGATGATTGTTGATTATTTTAAAGAGCATCCTTCTTTGATAGCGCAGGACGGACTAAAAGAGCTGAGTTCTTCGGTGTCTAAACTTTCCGCGTCGAATAATCTTTTTCAGGCGTATAATTTGTCATCTAAATACGCTAATAACCAGGGCGGGACAGGTTTAAGCCCGGAAGAAAAAAATAGCGGAGGAGCGGGCGGCGGCGAAGACGCCGGCAGCCTGAACGGAGATTACGTAACGGCGGACGGCTTGGCAAAAAAAGCTTCCGAGATATACGGCGTTCCTTACGGACTGATAAAAGCCGTAATAAAAACGGAATCCGGATTCAATCCTTACGCCGTTTCCGGCAAAGGAGCGGTCGGACTTATGCAGCTTATGCCGGAGACGGCAAAGGAGCTGGGCGTCAATCCGTACGATCCCGAAGGAAACGTTTTCGGCGGAACTATGTATCTTAAGAGCCTCTTAAACCTATACGGCGGAAATGAAGAGCTTGCGCTTGCCGCCTACAATGCGGGAATAGGCAGCGTCGATAAGTATAACGGAGTACCGCCGTTTGAGGAAACCGAAAATTACGTGAGGACGGTTCTTTCTTATTACCGTGAATATAATTCGGATTATAAAGCTAAATCTTAAATTTGAATTAATAAGGATTAATAAAATGGGAAGAATTCTCAGCCTGAAAGAATACGAAGACGCTCTTGATAACGCAGACCCCTTGCTTGTCAAAGGAAAGCTTACCAAGGCGGTGGGTCTTGTCCTCGAAACTACGCACCCCGGCCTTTCCATAGGCAAGATATGCAGGATAAAAAGCAAAAAATCGGGTATTTTTTCCGGTATTGCCGCGGATGCCGGTATTACCGCCGAAGTTATCGGCTTTAACAATGATAAGGCTAT
>JAJZYC010000094.1 GCA_021806125.1 bacterium | reverse complement strand
TATTATCCCGGTCTTCACTATATCTTTTATTCCTAAAGGCCTTAAAATATCTATAAGCGATTCTATTTTCCTTTCGGAGCCGGTCACCTCTAAAGTATAAGAATTTCTAGAAACGTCTATTACGCGGCCTCCGAATATGTCTTTTATTCTGAATATATCGCTTTTTGTAGTTTCGTCGGCATTTACCTTAATTAAAACCGTCTGCCTGACCACCGAGTCTTCGTCGGTTAATTCCTGCACTTTTATCACGTTGACAAGCCTGTTTAACTGTTTTGTAATCTGCTCTAAAATCTGTGTATCTCCCGACGTGGCGATTATCATCTTTGATTCGTTCTTTTCGAGCATTTTTGCTACGCAGATACTGTCTATATTAAATCCTCTTGCAGAAAAAAGCCCGGCGACTCTTGTAAGTACGCCGGATTCATTTTCGACATGAATTGAAAGAATATGAGTTTTTTCCATAATAATAAATTTATTATAAATAATGCTTATTTATATTATTCATACTAATAACATTCCGGTAATCGGCGAACCGGGAGCGACCATAGGATAAACGCTCTCTTCTCTATCTACGACAAAGTCCATTATAACCGGCTTTTTTATAGATAACGCTTTTTCTATTACGGGAACGACTTCGTCGGGTTTTTTTGCCCTTAATCCCACCGCGCCGTATGCTTCTGCAAGTTTAACGAAATCTGGATTAACGTTCATTTCCGAAAACGAATATCTTTTATGATAAAATAACTCCTGCCACTGCCTTATCATACCAAGAAAATTATTATTAATTATAGCTATTTTAACGGGCAGATTATACTGCACGGCGGTTGCAAGCTCCTGTATATTCATTTGAATGCTTCCGTCTCCGGCAATGTCGAAAACCGTTTTATCGGGACATGCTATCTGGGCGCCTATAGCAGCCGGAAATCCAAAACCCATCGTCCCGAGTCCGCCGGAGGTCAACAAAGTTCTTGGATTTTTAAATTTGTAAAACTGCGCCGTCCACATCTGGCTCTGACCTACTTCAGTCGCTATGACGGCTTCTCCGGCCGTGAGCTCATAAATTTTTTCTATTACGTATTGAGGCTTTATTACATCTTTCATATGATATAAAAGAGGGTGTTCATATTTCCATGCGTTTATTTCTTCGAGCCAGCCTAATCTCTCATATTTCGCAGATGAAATTTCTTCGGCTTTATTGCTTAAAATTTCGAGAAGACTGCTTAAAACCGACTTTACGTCGCCTACGACCGGTATTTCTATCTTAACGTTCTTGCCTATTGAAGAAGGGTCTATATCTATATGGGCAAATTTTGCATTTTTACCGAATTCCTCTACCTTTCCGGTAACCCTGTCGTCAAATCTCGCTCCTATGGCTACGATAAAATCCGCATTGGATATTGCCATATTTGCCGCATAAGTGCCGTGCATGCCAAGCATGCCGAAAAAGAGCGGGTGGTCGGAAGGAAAGCCGCCGAGCCCCATAAGAGTAGATGTAACCGGCAAATCTAATAACTCGGCCAATTCTTTCAGTTCATTGGCCGCATTTGAACTTATAACGCCTCCGCCTATATAAAGCAGGGGTCTTTTTGCCTTTACAATTTCTGCCGCAAGTTTTGAAATCTGGACATGATGCCCGAAATACGTCGGGCTGTAACCTCTCAGTTCAACGGTTTCGGGATAATCGAACTCATATACGCTAGAGGTAATATCTTTAGGAATATCGATTAATACAGGACCAGGTCTGCCTGTCGAAGCGATATAAAATGCCTCTTTAATAGTCTTAGCAAGGTCTTTGATGTCTTTTACCAGATAATTATGTTTTGTGCACGGCCTTGTTATGCCGACCGTATCGGCTTCCTGAAATGCATCGTTTCCTATCAAATTAGTCGGGACCTGCCCCGTAAGAATAACCATAGGAACGGAATCCATATTGGCGGTAGCAATGCCGGTTATCGTATTTGTAGCTCCAGGACCGGATGTTACAAGGACTACGCCCACCTTTCCGGATGCCCTCGCATAGCCGTCCGCGGCATGCGCCGCCCCCTGTTCGTGTCTTACTAGAACATGTTTTATACGGGATTTATAATTTAAAAGCTCGTCGTAAATATTTAAAACCGCTCCGCCCGGATACCCGAATATAGTATCCACGCCCTCTCTTATTAGGCTTTCTAGAATTATTTTTGAGCCGGTCATTAATTTTTTTTTCGAATTATGCTCCATATTTTATTTCCTTATATTTCTATTGACTATCGCGCCCTCATCGGCTGATGAAACCATATCGGCGTATCTAGATAAATAACCGTAATCGATTTTTTTAGGTTTTTTAGAAATTTTCAGCTTCCTTTTATTAAGCTCCTCATCTGGAACAAGTATGTTCAGTTTCCTGGCGGCAACGTCTATTTCAATCTTATCGCCGTTATTTAAAAGAGCGATAGGTCCTCCTTCCTGAGCTTCGGGCGATATGTGCCCGATACAAGGGCCTCTTGTTCCGCCGGAAAATCTTCCGTCCGTAATAAGAGCGACTTTTTCTCCAAGACCCATTCCTACTATCTGAGAAGTAGGCGCGAGCATTTCCCTCATTCCCGGTCCGCCTTTAGGTCCTTCATATCTTATGACCACGGCGTCGCCTTCTTTAACGGCGCCTTTAGAAATATTTTCCATTGCCGATTCTTCGCTGTCATAAACCGCCGCATTTCCGACGAACTTCATCATCGAGGGGCTTACCCCGCTGGATTTTATTATAGCGCCGTTTGGGGCTAAATTGCCGTAAAGAACGGCTATCCCGCCTTCATTGCGGTAAGGATTGCTTATTTTTCTTATAACTTCGTTATTGACGTAATTAACTCCTGATATTATTTCGCTTACGGATTTTCCGGAAACATTAATCGGATTAAGGTTTATAATAGTTTTTAACTCATAAAGCAGGGAAGGTATACCGCCCGCAAAATCGAGGTCTTCTAAAAAATACTCTCCCGCTGGCCTTAAACTGGTTAGCTGCGGAGTATTCTTCGAAATCTCGTCAAATAGTTTTAAATCCAATTTTATTCCGGCTTCATTTGCAATGGCAAGAAGATGCAGGACAGAATTAGAAGAACCTCCGAGAGCCATATCTACGGCTATAGCATTTTTAAAAGAATCCAGCGTTACTATATCCCTGGGACGTATGCCGTCCTTTACGAGTTCAACAACCCTTGCGCCGCTTTCAAAAGCCATTCTTTTCTTTATCGCAGAACCTGCGAGAGCCGTTCCGGCACCGGGCAAAGACATGCCTAAAACTTCCGTCAAGCATGCCATTGTGTTTGCCGTATAAAGGCCCTGGCATGACCCCTGCCCGGGACAAGCACACATTTCCAAGTCGTTAAGCTCTTTTTCGGTTATTTCTTTTATTCTGAATTTTGCAACCGCTTCAAAAGTATCTCTTACAAAAGAAAGTCTGTTGCCGTGATAGTGGCCGGAAAGCATGGGTCCTGCGGTAACGACCACAGACGGGATATTAAGGCGCAGGGAAGCCATAAGCATGCCCGGAGTGATTTTATCGCAATTAGTTAAAAGAATAAGGCCGTCGAGACAGTGTGCCTCTGCTACGGTCTCTATCATATCGGCAATAAGTTCTCTGGAAGGCAGCGAATAGTGCATGCCTAAGTGCCCCATGGCTACTCCGTCGCAAATACCAGGAATCCCGAAAACGAAAGGATGTCCTCCGTTGCTATAAACGCCGTTTTCGGCGGCTCTTTCCAGGTCTCTTATACCGACATGCCCCGGTATTAAATCCGTAAAACTGGAAGCAATCCCTATAAAAGGTTTCTTCATTTCGCTTTTAGCGAGCCCCGTCGCATACAAAAGCGACCTATGGGGAGTTCTATCTATTCCTTCTTTGATATTATTGCTTTTCATAAAATTCATCCTTAAATATTAATTGTTTGCAATATGAAAAATTAATTTATCCGGAAATTTTTTCTTTAATAATTTTTTTCATTATATCGTTTCCGTTAAGTTTTTTTAATTTAAGCTCTTTTATGACTTTCTGCTCGTCCGGCGTCAAAAAAGGCTTTGTGCTGTATTTATTTAACATTTTTTCTATTTCCATATGTTCCTTGTATATCTTTTTAAAATTTTCGTCTCCGGCGGCAAGAGATTCCGCCATTTTTTTTTCGGCTTCATCTAAAAACTGCATAAACAGCCTCCTCATATTTATATATTATAATTAAGTTGCTTTGCAACTTTTAGTGACTAAATATTCGTCGATCTCATATTTATATATTATAATTAAGTTGCTTTGCAACTTTTAGTGTAAACATATTCTTCTGCTAAAAAGCAGTGCTTTTTAATATCCGCAGAAGAATATATGTGGATCTCATATTTATATATTATAATTAAGTTGCTTTGCAACTTTTTTGTATTTATAGAATTAATAATTTTTAAAAAGGACCGTTGCCGTAAACATAGTAAGGCGATAACTCTTCGGCATATTTTATTTGCGCCGACGGACTTAAATCCGTTCCTATTCTACTTTCTAAAGCGTACATTGAAGCAAAATAAGCGCTCTGCTTTAAATCAAAAGGCTCAGGCAAATTTATGCTTTCTAATTCCTCTCTAAATTTTTCATAATCGTTTTCTTTATTAAAGCCGTAAACAACGGACTGCTTATCTGCCCTATTTTCGACAAACGATTTAAGTTCGGCCATATTTAAAAGGCTGATTTTAAGCCGCTGGGTAAAATTTTCTTTTTCGGCAAAATATTCGGATACATAATAGCGGCCTTTGGCGGCGTCTTTTACGGCTATGATATCCTTAGCGCCGGCTCTGTTTTTGGCAAGCGAATATGCGCAGACTAATAAACTCTCCACGCCGGTAATATTTATTCCTAAAACATACGATAATGTTTTTGCGATTGTCAAAGAAACTCTGATGCCGGTATAAGAACCGGGGCCTAAAATAACTGATATTCCGGCTAAATCGCTTAATTTAATACCGGTTTTTTGCATTATTCCGTCTAATTGCTTAAATATCAGTATAGAATGTTTCTCGTGAAAGTCCGAAACGGACTCGGAAATCTTATTGAAATTTTCATCCATAATTAATACGCTGGAATATCCGCTTGAACTGTCTATCGACAACAAAAACATCTTATGTTTTTATAACTCTTATTATGTCGTTATAAGAAACGAACAGCAGAAGTATAATTAAAAGCGCAAACCCGACTCTTGCCGCATTTTCTTGAAATTTTACGCTTAAAGGCCCCCTCTTTACCATTTCTATTAAAGAGAATAATAAATGCCCCCCGTCTAACGCGGGTATGGGAAATAAATTTACAAGTCCTATATTAACGCTTATAAATGCTATGAAATAAAAAAAACCGGAAACGCCGAGGCTTGCCGCTCTTCCCGAAAGCTGGGCTATCATTATAGGTCCTCCCAGATCGCTCGCCGGAAGTTTTCCCGCTATTAGATAAAAAAGGCTTACCACCGTAATATATATAACAAACCAGATTTCTTTTACGGCGGAGTAAAAAGAATTCAATAAGCCGGTGTGTTTGTAAAAAACAGCTTTATTAGAAGGGGTTATTCCTATAATATATCTTTTTATCTTCTGCCGGTAAATATTTAAACCCGAAGTCAACTCCGGTTTTAAAACCACTTTTTTATATATGTTGTTTTCTTTAATTCCTAAGGTTAT
>JAJZYC010000093.1 GCA_021806125.1 bacterium | reverse complement strand
CTGGAACCGATATTAAAACCGAACTGTTTTTAATAATATAAGGTTCTCCTATTAATCCTAAAGAATAATGAAAAGAAGAAATGCCGTTTACTATTTTTATGCTAATTCCGTTTTCCTCGCGATTTAAAACTTCCTGCATAGCATTGTGCAGTCCCCAGTATGTGCTGTAAAACATAGGGTCGCCCAGCGTAACGTAAGAACAGACGCCGTCTTTGAGCTTTTCTATTATTTTAACGGCATTTTCCCCATATAAATCTTTATTTCTTCCCTTTGAGAGTTTCATTTCTACTTCTAAAGGAATAAGCCTGTTTTCGGGAAAATCCGATATTCCGGCAAATTTAAGGGCACTTTTTATAACATCGTAAGCTATTCTATTTTTCCCTCCGCAAACGTCTGGATAAAATATAAAATCGCTTTTGATGAGCGCATTAACCGCCTTTACCGTTATCAGTTCAGGGTCTCCGGGACCTACTCCTACGATAAATAATTCTTTTTCAATCATTTTCGGTTTTCCCCGGACTTTCTATATTTATATCGTCATGAGAATTTTCCGCATTTTCTTTTTTACCGGTTTCAATAGTTTTATTTCTTATTTTCACGTTTGGTATATCCGCATTATGTTCCCGTTCTATTTTGAAAGTAAGTGCTCTGCCGCTGGCGGAGGTGGAAGTTTTCGTATTTGTTTTTGGATTAGGAGTCTTAAGAGACTTTATGATCTTAACTATATATATCTGGTTCAGTGCCTGAAAATATGAATCTTCCTTAACGGATTTCAATCTCGAAACGTTAACGGAAATAATTTCGTATTTTATTTCTATATTGCCGTCTTCTTTTAAACCGTAATCTTTAATAAACGTCAAAACGGCGTTTAACGAATCTATCGTTATAACGTTAATAACTATCGCACCTCTATTCTTTAAAATATGAAGGGATTCTTTTAAAATCTTTCTTAAATCCTTGCTCCCTCCTCCGCCTATAAATATCGAATCCGCCTGTCCCGCTTTTACCGCATGTTTCATTGCTTCTGGAAGTTCGCCTAAAATAGGTTCGATATTATGCCTTCCGAATCTCTTTATATTATTTTTAAGATTGTCTATCTTAAATTTATTTTTATCTATTGAATAAACGAATCCTTTATGCGCTATCGCGGACGCTTCTATGCTTATGCTTCCGCTGCCGCACCCGGCGTCGATAATTACCGAATCGGCTTTCAAATCCATTAAAGACAGGCTTACCGACCTGATTTCTTTTTTGGTCGGTTCTCCCGCCGCGTGAATATATTTATCGTCATCTATCCCTAAGACGATGCTCTTAAGTTCGCCGCCGGCAGCCGAATCGGCATTTTTTTTATTTTTACCGGTTAATACGACTATATTTTTTTTACCGCTTATATCTTCTAAAATTTCTTTTGTAAAGCTTTTATAAATTTTTTCATTTTTAGTGCATAATTCGGTCAGAGCGTAAAACTCGAATTTTTCTAAAAAACCGCTTTCCTCTAGTTCGGTATATATTTTATTAGGGGTATTTACATCGTCGGTGTATATCCCTATTGCAGGCTTTCCGGAGTATAAAGCTTCGTATATATTTTTGAAATCCCTTCCGTGCAGGCTTATTATTAAGGCTTCGGACATTGGGATTTTTAATTTGGAAAAACCTGCCTGCATAAAATTGACTGCGGGATAAATTTCTATAAATCTTTTTTCGTTTTCTTTTAAGAGGCTTAATATCGTTCCGCCTATACCGAAAAAATTAGGGTCTCCGTCCGCCAGAATTAAGATATTCTTTTTACCGAGGCTCCCTTTTATGTAATCGGTTATAAATTTTATTTTGCTGTCGTAAAATATTGCGGCATTATTTAAACGCGTTATGTTTCCGTTGTTTTCGAATATTATGCTTTTATTTATGGAAGAAATCTGTTCTCTTACCCATAAAAGCAGGCTTAAATCTTCTTTTTTTGCAAAGACGGCGTCGAGCCGGTTTTTTTTATCGGTAAATAAATCCAGGATTTGTTTTTTTGCCGCTTCTAAAAAACAGGGAGATACTCCCAGTATATGAACTTTTTTTGCCATTTATAAAGTTTTCATCCTCCTTTGTTATATCTTAATGCCGCGCCTTAATCCGGCTTAACTGCTTTAAGCGCCGTTCTTTTTACGGCGCTACCCCCGTAAGATATAAGAATAATCTCTATATTTACGCCTTCTCCCGCAGTTTTAGCTAAATTTTCCGCCGCAATGTTTAATATAGTTTCAAAAATAATATCGGAATAAATTTTAAACTCGTCGGAAGTTATATGGCTAAAAGCCTCCCTTGAAGTATTCGAATTAACGATAAGGTTATATATGCGTTCATCCGGCCGGCCCCCGCCCTTGCTTCCGCCTTTGCCTTCTCCGCCGCATATGCTTCCAACCGTTTTTTTAGCCGTTTCTCCGAGAAAATTTAAATTTAGCCTGCTGTATTTTGCGTTCGTGTTTCTTGCGCCCTGCGCTATCTTTATAATCTTTCCGAACTGGCCTGCTAAAATAATATTTTTTATGCCTTTTTTTACTGCTTTTCTTATAGAATACGTTATAAAATCGCCTATTTCTATAAAACTTTCCTGAGGCAGGTTTTTAATTATTTTTAAAGCTATTTTTTCGCTGTATCTTCCCGGAGTATAAACGCAGGTATCTATCTTATTTTCTGATAAAAAATTTAAAGACGCTTTTATCGTTTCGAGCCATGCTTTAGCCGATACCGGCATAACATAGCCGGTAGTGCCCAATATGCTGATTCCGCCTTCTATGCCCAGCCTGCCGTTTAATGTCTTCTTTGCCGTCTCCTCTCCTTCCGGTATATACAATACTGAAATAAATATTTTATTATTTAATAAATCCGAACCAGATGAATCCTTGTTTATCTTGTTTATCCAAAAGCATAACTCTTCTTCCGCGGCAAGCTCTATCATCGCAAAAGGTACGGGATTAACTGCCGGATAGCCTGCTCTCACCGGCAAGCCGGGCCTTGTCGCCCTGCCTACGCCTTTTGACGCCGCTAGTATCAAGGCGGCGGTTCCGCCTTTCAGCGGACATTTTATTATATTATAAACGGAAAACTTTTCATAATATTTTTTCAACCCTGCGATTTCGTTTTTATCGTTTTTATTGATTGCGGTAAAATCTGCGCATATTTTTATGCCGCCGGTTACGTCGTATTCGTCGCTTCCCGAATCTTTAACGGCAGAGGCTTTTGAAACTGGCGTTCCGTTTTCGTTCATACGGTACTTTTCCAATTCGGAGATGTTTAAATTAGCTTCTTCGCCGCCCGGCATTTTTATTTTTATATCTGAAAATTTTTCCGGCTCGAAATAATACCTTATCGACGCTTTTATAACGGCGGCGCTAGTGCTTCCGGTAGAAAACCCTTTTCTGAACCCGCTTTTAATATCGATATCTGACCGATTTATTTTGCCGCTCATTTATTTTTATTCTTGGACTGTTTTATCTTTAGCCATATGCTTAAAACGACGTCCCTACGGTAAAATTAACCCCTCCTGACGGCCAGTAAGGCTCTCTCGTAAGTATGAAACCGTAGGAAAAACTTATAGGCCCTATAGGAGACAGATACATTATACCCGCTCCGGCAGATTTATACAATGCCAGCGGCCTTATATCCTGAGTATTCAAAAATACGTTTCCTCCGTCCTGAAAAACAAAAAAATTAATATTATTATAAACCGGAATATTAAGCTGTAAATTATAATTTTCCATAACGTCCCCGCCTATCGGATAATTGTACGGATTAAGATTCACGACGCCGATAGAATCCTGTGGGAAACCTCTTACCGTCGTTCTGCCGCCTAAAAAAAATCTTTCGTTTATAGGCACCTGGGCCGTCGGCGAAAGAGGCCTTATATAGCCGAAGCGCACGGAGTACAAAAAAGTAGTGCCGTAAATAAAAGGTATGTATTCTTCGGTATGAAAAAAAATCTTAAAAAAATTAACCTGCGAATCGATTAAAAAATCCGAATATGTAAATCTTAACGTCGTCAGATTTCCGGATGTAGGGTTAAATATGTTATTTTTAGAATTATATATAACCGAAGCCGAAGCCGAGCTTATCCTTGTAAAACCGATATCTCTGGGCGTTATTTGCACACCCTGATTCAACCCCGAAAGATAGTCGTAAAACATTCCGTAAGAAAGAAGCCCCTTTAACCGGTCGTTAAACCTCCTTATAAGAGAAACCGAGCCTCCTTCTTTACGCATAGTATAATTAAGGGTAATTATATCCGTATCGAGTCCCTGAGCGTTAAAAGCCAGCCCCCTGTAATTATATACGGCGCGGTCGTAATAGTTTAAAAGAAGGTTGGTATATATCGCGCTTTTAGAAAAGCGCGCGGATAAAGACTTGCCGGTGCCGAAAAGATTGTTGTTCTCAAGCTGTATAAAGCCTTTATATCTCGTATATGTGCCGTAGCCCGCGCCGAAGCTTAAATCTAAGGGTTTCGCGTCTTTCACGCTGACCGTTATGTTTTTATCGGGCTTTATATTTCCGGGATTATCTACTTTAATGCTCACGGAATTGAATATTCCCGCCTTATAAAGCCTGCTCTGCGTATCTATTATTTTTTTCTGGCTGTAAAACTGCCCTTTTTTAAAAAGCAGAAGGCTCTTTATATAATATGTTTTAGTGACGGTATTTCCTATGATTAAGATATTCTTTATACGGACCCTCGGACCGCTTTCTACGTAATAATATAGTACCGCGTATTTCTTATTTTTAGAATATTTAATATCCAGCTTTACTTTAGAAAAAACAAAACCGGAATCCGCCAGTTTGGTAGAAAGCAGGTTCTTTCCATTCTCAGCCTTAATTATATAAAAAGGCAGTTTCTGCATTTTAAAAAAATAATCCGTCAGTTTTTTATTCTTTTTTAAAAAGTCTGGAAGGCCTTGAATATAAACATTTTTAACGATAGTCAGTATTCCTTTATTTATATCTAAAGAAATAAAGACGCTTTTTTTATCGGCGGCAAATTTTAGTTTATAAGAAACGGCGGCGGAAAGCCAGCCTTCGTTATTATAATAATTTTCGATATTTGTCATATCGTTTTTAAGCCTTTTTTCGCAGAAATATTCCCTGTTGAAGAGAGACGTTACGCGGGTTTCCATAAGCGAAATTATGGTTTTTTTACCGACCGGTTTGCTTCCGCTAATAACTATGCTCTTTATTTCCACCTTATGCCCTTTTTTAACCGTATAATATACGTTAATAGTTTTGGCGGCTTCGTTTTTTTCTTCTTTAAAAGAAATTTCCGCAAAAAAATAGCCTTCTTTTTTAAAAAAATCTTTTAAAACTCTTTGAAACGCTTTAAACGTCCCTTCATCGAAAATAAGCACGTTTTTTATTTCAAGCACCGAATCTTCGATAAAATTTTGTTTCAGGGGCTTCACTCCTTTAAAATGGAATATTATTTTATAGCCCGGGTGGATATCGAAAGTTATAACAGCATTATATTTAGAAATATAAGCTGTTTTCGGTTTTTCTATAATGGCGTTTAAATATCCTTTGCTTTTATACAAATTCCAGATATTTTTTCTGAATTTTTGAAGTTCATAAAGGTTTAAAGGTTTGGAAATTAATTTCCCGATAAGCTCATTTACGGTCTTTTTAGGATAATATAATTTAAAATTGACGAATATCTTAGAAACTAATACTGGCCTGCCGGGATTAATATCGATATTCACCGCATATTTTTTTGAACTGCTTGATACCATGCGTTTTATTTCAATTTTTGCATCGGGATATCCCCCCTTCAGCATAATTTCTTTGATTTTTTGTTCGCTTAAAGTTCTATAGTATTTAAAAAAACGGCCGCCCTTTTTTATTGGGATGGAATCGAGTATTGTTTTA
>JAJZYC010000092.1 GCA_021806125.1 bacterium | reverse complement strand
CGAGCATTACCATAAAAAAGAAAGCTACCAGCAGGATTAATATAAGGTTTTTGTATTCTTTAGAGTACATTATAAATAAATTTTACCATTAAATGACCTAAAAGTCATTTAATAATTTTTTAGCAGGCCGATATTAAATAAACGTAAATTCCACGCTGTTTATGGAAATTAATTCTAAAATCGATATTATATTTGAATAATAAATAACCTGATTTCCGGAATCTTTTATGCCGCCTTTGTTTTCGCTTATTACGTTAAGAAAAAATTCATTCATTATTTTATTGCCTAAAAATATAATTTTGGATAATTCCGCCGCCGTTTTGCTTTTTATCTTTTCGTCTTTGCCCGATTGCATGAAAAATATATCGATATTTTCCTTAAAAAAAGAGCTTAAGGCAAGACAGAATTCCGGAATATACGCCTGCTTTTTAAAAGCGGGATATTTATACAGTTCATTAATATTGTTTTTTATTAGTTCGATACCGCTGTAGATATCCTGTAAATGGCCTGTAAATTTCATTATGCGCGTGATTATGCCGGCAAAATTTTTGTAATCGGAATTTCCTCTTTTGCATAATAATTTTAAAGACGATAAATTCAGGTTTCTTGAGGATAATATTTGCAGAACGAGTTCGTTAATCTCTGTGTATAATATGTTACAGCGGGTTTTATTTTCTATTACATTGCCTAGGACGTTATTATACCGCTTATAATTATTAGTTATAAGTTCGTTAAGAATCTCTTCAAGATTTTGCTCGACGACATTTGAAAATTCTATCACCTTAGAATTTAATAAACTTAGTTCTCTATTTTTTCTATATTTTTTTTCCATGCATATATTATATAATATATATTATATAATATATATTTATGAACTAACTCTTACCGTTTTATTATTTACGTGTCCGTAGCTCATCCGGATAGAGCGCAGGACTCCGACTCCTGAGGCAGCGGGTTCGAATCCCGCCGGACACACCATCCGAAATGTAAAAATAATCCATTACATTTGACATATTTATTTTCGGCGATATAATTAAATTAAATTTGATATCCTAATTAATTTTAAGATTTAATTATGGGGGACAAAATGCAGATTTCAAGGCGCTCGTTTATTAAAGGGGTAGTGGTAGCCTCGATAATCGGGGAAACCGATTTATTCGGTTTGTCCATGGATAAAGCCATGGCGGAATCAAGAACATTAAAAATAGAAAAGGCAAAAGAAACTAAAAGCATCTGTCCGTTTTGCGCGGTAGGATGCAGCATGATAGCATATTCCGCAGGAGACGGTTCCGTGAATGCAAGGCCGTCTATTATGCATATAGAAGGCGATCCCGACAGTCCGATAAATCAGGGAAGGCTCTGTGCGAAAGGCTCTGCGACAATGCAGATAACGGTAAATAAGAACAGGGTTAAAGCCCCTCTTTACAGAAGAAAGGGGTCTAAAGAATGGGAAGAGGTTTCATGGGATTTTGCGTTAGACAAAATTGCATCGCTTATTAAAGAAGAAAGGGATAAGAATTTTATAACCAAAGACAAAGAAGGCTATGTTTTAAATCAGCTGCCGACTATTGCCGCAGTAGGAGGTTCTCCCTGCGCAAACGAAAACAATTACCTTTTTGTAAAAGCTATGAGGTCGCTTGGTCTCGTCTATATCGACGGACAAGCAAGAATATGACACGCCCCAACAGTGGTCAGTTTGGCCGCTTCCTTTGGTCGTGGGGCAATGACAAATCATTGGATAGATCTTAAAAACTCGGATGTCATAATGGTAATGGGCGCAAACCCTGGGGAAAATCATCCCGTAGGCTTCAGGTGGGCGCTAAAAGCTCGCGAGAAAAAAAACGCAAAAATAGTAGTAATAGATCCTCGTTTAACCAGAACCGCGGCGGTTGCCGATATTTTTGTTCCCTTAAGGTCAGGAACAGATATCGCGTTTCTTGGCTTTCTCATAAACTATTGCATAACCAATAATTTATATTTTAAAGAATATGTCGTAAATTATACTAACGCTCCATTCCTTGTTAAAAATAATTTCGGATTTAAGGACGGACTTTTTAGCGGTTACCTCGAAAACGAACATAAATATGACACCGCAAGCTGGGGTTTTCAGCTTGACTCAAGCGGTAATGTCATGAAAGACCTTTCGCTTGAAAATCCACACTCCGTCTTTCAAATAGTCAAAAAACATTATTCAAGATATACTCCCGAAACGGTTTCCAAAATAACCGGCGTGTCCTCGGGAAAATTAATCGAAGCCGCGCGCGTCATATGTTCGACAGGCAACCCGGACAGGGTAGGAACCGTTATGTATGCCGTTGGATGGACACAGCATACCGTCGGCTCCCAAAATATAAGGGCGGCTTCAATGCTCCAGCTTCTTTTGGGCAATATCGGAAGACCTGGAGGCGGCGTTAATGCCTTAAGGGGTCATGCAAATGTTCAGGGGCAGACGGATCATGGCCTTGTCGCTACTACTCTTCCAGGTTATCTTAAAATGCCGGTTAAAACACAAACTACTCTCGGAACATACTTAAAAGAAAATACGCCGTCTAAGATAGATAAACACGCCGTCAACTACTGGTCTAATACTCCCAAATTTCTCGTCAGCCTGTTAAAGGCTTGGTGGGGGAACAGTGCAACTAAAGAAAACGATTTTAATTATGAATATCTTCCAAGGCTCGATAGCAATACGACATGGATGTTTGCGTTTAACGCGATGTTTTACGGAAAGATAAACGGGCTTATAGATTTCGGAATGAATCCCGCATGCGTGGGGCCAAATTCGGATAAAATGCTTGCCTCGCTCGGAAGGTTGAAGTGGCTGGCTGTCATAGACCCGTTTGCCCACGAAACCGCATGTTTCTGGAAAAGACCGGGGGCGGACCCGGAGGAGATAAACACGGAGGTTTTCATGCTTCCGTCTTCAGACTGGATAGAAGAGGACGGCTCCTTCACGAATAGCGGCAGATGGGTGCAGTGGAAATACAAGGCATACGACCCTGCATATAATATAAAATCCGATACATGGATAATCTCGAATATTTTCTTGAAAATCAGAAAATTATATGAGAAAAGCGGAGGAGCATTCCCCGGACCTATAACAGACTTATCTTGGAATTATGAGGATATCTATTCCCCTACGAAGGAGGAAATAGCAAAAGAGATTAACGGAAAGGATTTAAAAACTGGAAAACTGCTCCCCTCGTTTGTCGTTTTAAAAGACGACGGCACAACGGCGAGCGGAAATTGGATATACTCGGGATCGTTTACGGAAGCCGGAAATATGATGAAAAGGAAGAAACTGACGGATAATACCAAAATGGGCATGTTCCATGAATGGTCGTGGAGCTGGCCCGTCAACCGGAGAATACTGTACAATAGGGCATCTGCAGACCTTAAAGGAAACCCGTGGAATGAAAGGCTCCGCGCTTTGTGGTGGAACGGCAAGGAATGGGTGGGCGATGTTCCTGATTATCCGCCGACGGCTCCGCCGTCGAAAGAAATCGGTCCTTTTATTATGACTAACAGCGGTTATGCAAATATATTTTCCAGCGCCCTTGTGGACGGCCCCATTGCCGAACATTACGAACCTATAGAATCACCCACGGTTAATATACTTCATCCAAATGTTGCGATAAACCCGGCGGTAAAATTTTTCAAAGACAAGCTAGACATTATCGGAAAATCCTCTAAATATCCTTATGTATGTACCACTTACAGGGTTGCCGAGCATGAACATTATCTTACCAGATGGGTTCCATATCTAGTCGAAATAATGCCGGACTTTTTCGTCGAGCTTCCGTATGAACTTGCAAAAGAAAAAGATATTCAAAACGGAGGCAAGGTTAAGGTGTCTTCCGCAAGAGGCGCGATTGTCGGCGTTGCGGTCGTTACAAGAAGGATCGAACCGCTTATCGTCAACGGTAAAAAAGTATGGCAGATAGGCGTTCCGCTTCACTGGGGATATGAAGGATTAGTTAAGGGACCGCTTGCAAACCTGCTTACTCTTACAGTCGGGGACCCGAATGCTTTCACGCCGGAATACAAAACATTCCTTGTTAATATTTCTAAACCGTAAGGAGAGATTATTATGATTAATAATAGTATAGCCATAAAAAGCGCTTCAGCTGTTTCGTCGAATTCGCCTGTTATAAGAACGGAAACGCCTGAATTAGTTAAGCTTATAGACCTATCGCGATGCACTGGATGCAAGGCTTGCGAGGTGGCGTGCAAGGAATGGAATAATTTGCCGCCGGATAAAACCGAAAACTTCGGGAGTATGCAGCTTCACCGTTCGCTTACCCCCACGACATGGACGATGGTATATTTTAACGAAGCCGTAATAGACGGAAATGTCAAATACCTTATTAGAAAAAACGGATGCATGCATTGCGAAGAGCCCGCCTGCCTTATCGCATGCCCTTCTCCTTATGCTATTGTTCAATATGAAAACGGCATAGTGGACTTTAATCAGGATAAATGCACCGGCTGTCAATTTTGCGTTTCCGCATGCCCGTTTAATATTCCTCAATTCGACTCTGTGTCGAATAGAGTATATAAATGCACGCTTTGTATAGACAGGATAGATGCAGGCCTTCCTCCTTCATGCGCCAAAGCCTGCCCCACTACCGCCATAACATTTGGAGAAAAACATAAGATATTAAGCAATGCAAAGACGGAAATTAAAAAACTTGTAAAAAGGGGGTTTAAAAACGCAAAGCTATATAGCCCCAAAGGCGTCGGCGGAACCCATGTTATGACTATTCTTCCTTATGGAAATAATACGGAAGATTACAGTCTACCAAAAAACCCCGAAGTCTCACCGCTTACTACATTTACCAAAGGTCCGCTTGCGGTATTCGGAGGTTTATTTATGGGGCTGACCACCCTCGGTTCGTTTGTGCACCTCATAACCGCCGGACAGTCAAAAGTGCCGGAAGATTTGGCGGCTAAAGAAGGCAAAGAGGAGGGGGAAATAGACAGACATAATCTTGCGACTCGAATTATACACTGGACTGTGGCAATTTCCGCTATTTTGCTCATTGTATCGGGCTTATCCCTTTATTCTCCTAAACTTTTCTGGCTGTCGAATATCCTTGGAGGGCCGCAATCTTCCAGATTTCTTCACCCATGGATAGGGGTTATATTTCTTATATCGTTTGGCATCCTCTTTATTAAATGGCTTAAGGACATGTCGATAAAACCGTACGATATTGATTTTATTAAAAATATATATTCGTATTTGATTCATGACGAGAAAAATATCGTTAAATCGGATAAATTTAACGGGGGGCAAAAATTGGTCTTCTGGTGTTTTTCGGCAGGGCTTGCACTGCTCTTTATCTCGGGACTATTTATATGGTTCCCGGGTTTTTTTGGCTCCTTTGCGGCAAGATCCGGCCTTTTTATTCACGAGCTAACGGCAATATTTTTAATATGTGCTATAATAGCGCATATTTATCTGGGCTTAATAGCAATTCCCGGTTCGTTCGCAGGCATGATTACAGGTAAAGTAAAATCGTCATGGGCAAAATTTCATCACGGATTATGGCTTAATAACATTAAATAAAAAAGAGGCTGCAAGATAAAAAATGATGAACGGTTTTGAGCAGGTAATAAAAAATATCGACCTCAAATTATATAATTTAGATAAAAGAAAAGGGGCGGCGGCAGACCTTGAAGGCGTATCCGATATTTATAAAAATATCCTTATTTTGCAGAAGAGACTTGTTTCAAAAATTTTAAAGGAAAATATTAAAGATATTTATGGTCTGCCCGTAAGAGGAAAAACTTCTGACCGCCCGCTTATCCGAAACCTGAGCATTAATACCGACAGGATAGCAAATTTGTTAGATTTTTTTATTAAAAATATCCCGTACGACATTTCATCCGGCTTA
>JAJZYC010000091.1 GCA_021806125.1 bacterium | reverse complement strand
AATTCCAGCATATCTCCCAAAACCAATATCTTTTTTTTGCCGCCGTAATTTGTTTTTATATAATCCAGCGCCGCTTTCAAAGAATCGGGATTTGAATTATAGGAATCGTTTACTAATATATATCCCTCTGAGTTATTAGAAATTACCTGCATTCTTCCGGCGGGAAGCATAAACCCTTCCATTGCCTTTAATCCGGTTTCGACGTCGATCCCGCAAGCCTCTGTTATTGAAAGGGCGCATAATAGATCGGAAATCAGATGTGTTCCGCATAAATTGATATTCGCGGAATATTTTCTTCCTTTAAAAGAAAGCTCAATAAGAGCCTTGCCGGTTTCGTCGTTTATATCGACTTTACTGCACAAGATATCGGGAGTCATACCTGTTTGTTTTCCGAATCCAAACGAAATAATATTTACGCCGGGGAAATTTTTATCCTTATATTCTGCAGACAATATTTCGTCGTCGGCGTTTAATATTAGAAATGTATCTTTTTTAAGGCTCAATGCAAGAGCAAGTTCTTTCTTTTCTTCAAAAACTCCTTCTATATTTTTAAATTCCAGGAGATGCGACCTGCCTATATTGGTAATCGCTCCCACATCGGGAGATATAATTTCGGAAAGTTTTTTTATCTCCCCTTTTTTATTTGTTCCGATTTCTAAAATAAGATATTCGTGGTTTTTATTTAATCCGAAAATAGCTTTTGGGACGCCTATAAGATTATTATAATTATAATTGTTTTTAAGAATTTTTTCTTTGCCGTATTTTAAGCAAAACATGGCGTAGGCCATTTCCTTTGTCGTCGTTTTTCCGCATGAACCGGTTACGGCTATTTTTTTCTTTAAATCAAACCTATTTAAATAAAATTTTGCAATATTTCCAAGGGCGGAAGCCGCATCAGAAACCGCTATAACGATTTTATCGGAATATACCGATATATCGTGAACGTCAAGGAAATCCCACGAAACTAAAGCGCAGTAGCCTCCTTTTTTAAAAACGTCATCTACAAAATCTTCCCCGTTAAATTTTTCTCCTTTCAATGCTATAAACACCGCATTTTTAGAAAATTCTTCCCTAGAATCGGTAAATATTTCGTTAAAAACTAAAGGTCCGGTTCCGTTTCCGAAAATTATGACTTTTCCGTCCGTACAGTTTAAAATTTCGTCTAAAGTTAAGTTATATTCTATTTTCATAATATTTTAATATTTCTTCTTTATCGCTGAAATGAAACCTTTTTTCTTTGACTATCATATAATCTTCATGCCCTTTCCCTGCGACCAGAACGACGTCTTCTTTGGATGCTATGGAAAGTGCAAGCCTTATTGCATTTGCCCTGTCTTCCTCGATAGTATAAATATGTCCGTTCTCTTTGTCTTTAAGTTTTCCTTTATCCACAAACAGCCCTTTCTTTATGCCCGCTTCTATTTCCCTTATAATTGAGAACGGGTCTTCGCTTCTCGGATTATCGGACGTAATTATGCTTATATCGGCTATATCCGTGGAATGCATACCCATAAGCGGCCTTTTCCCTTTATCCCTGTCGCCTCCGCATCCGAAAACGCTTATAAGCCTGCCGCTGCTTATATTCCTTAAAGCTGACAGCACCCTTTTAAGTGCATCGTCGGTATGCGCATAATCTACACAAATCAAAGGCGACACGGCATTTGCTATATTTATCTTTTCGACCCTGCCCGGAACATTGGCTAACGATTCTATTCCCGAAACTATAGAGTCTTCGGTTACGGAGAGAGCATAAGCCGCGGAAACTGCGGCAAGTATATTGTAAACGTTATACCCGCCGATAAGATTCGAACGGATTCCCCTTGCGGCATTACCGTCTGGAAAAATAATATCTAATTTTAAGCCGTCCCTGTAATAATTTATGTTTCTAGCGGATATATCGCAGTCTTCCCCTAATCCGTAAGCGAGCAGACCGATTGTATCTTCGCCTTTAAATTCTTCTTTTAACTCGTTTATAAGTCTTTTTCCGTAAGGGTCGTCGTTATTTATTACCGCAAATTTCTTTATCTTGGAACTTTCTAATAATATTTCCGAAAAAAGCTTTTTTTTAGCCGAATAATACTTATCCATATTTTCGTGGTAATCGAGGTGGTCGCGGGTCAAATTAGTAAAAACCGCAACATCGAAAGGAACCCCGTAGACCCTGTCCTGCGCAAGGCTATGCGAAGAAACCTCCATAACGCAGCAGCATCCGCCGGATTTAACGGTTTCCGAAAACATCCCGTTAAGTTCAAGCGCATCCGGCGTAGTATTCTTAGACGGAGCGGAACCGCCTCCGATTTCATAATCTATCGTTCCTATTAAACTTGTTTTACTTCCTGCCGCCGTTAAAATTGATTTTATCAAAAACGTAGTGGTAGTTTTACCGTTTGTTCCCGTAACGCCCGCGATTTTTAATTTTTCCGCCGGATTGTCGAAAAAGTTTTTGGAAATAACGGCATAGGCTTTTAAAGCATTCTTCGCCGTTATTATAACAACATCCTTGTCTTTAAGTCTTTCGGCTGTTTCGGCATCATCCGTTAATATAGCGGAAGCGCCTTTTGATACCGCTTCGTCTATATAAATATTGGAATCGATGTTAACCCCTTTTCTTGCGGCGAAAAGGTAACCTCTTTTTATACCGCGGGAATCGTTTGAAATTCCGGCAATATCGATATCCGTTCTCCCGAATACGGCTTTTATTAAATCGCTGTTTTTTATAATATCCCTAATATTCATAAATTTTACTTTTTACTTTTTGCTTTTTTTGTACTTTTTAAATTTGCCGAAGAGTAATATTTACCCGGCCTGAATTTTAAAACTATGACTTTTCCGTTGCCGGCATCCGTCCCAGGCTTTATGCTCTGATAATATAAATATCCGCTTCCGCTGACTTTTACATCAAGCCTGTATTGCTTTAAAACCTTTAACGCTTTATAAATTGTATCGCCTTTTAAATCCTGCATTACTCCGGAAACGGCTGCCGGAGTATTGTCAGCGCCGCCTGTTGCGGCTACAAGGCCGGCTTTAAAGTTTGCATCCGTTTTAGACTGTTTTATATATGCGTTTCCGCCGGGATATACGTTTAATATATTTAACGCGTTTTTAAATACGCTGCGCACCACGGGCGCGCTGACGGCTCCGCCGTAATAGCCTATTTTAGAGGGCTCCTGCTGAACTACAAGCATCGCTAATTCAGGATGCCTGTATGGAACAAAAGCCATAAAAGATGCCGTATATCTGTTTTTATAATATTTACCGGTTTTCGGGTCGGCAATCTGCCCTGTTCCGGTTTTTCCGGAAACCTTAAAATCTATGAGATTAGAATACTGGCCGGTTCCGTCTTTAACGACTAAGCGCATCATATATTTAACTTCTTTATCTACTTTGGAAGTTATTATTCTTTTTAAATATTTCGGTTTTGCTTTATAAATAACTTTTCCGTACGCATTTACGATTTTTTTAATAATATAAGGCTTTATCATGCGTCCGCCGTTCGCTATAGCCGAAAGCCCAGCCATTTCCTGCAGTCCCGTAACGCTGATACCCTGTCCGAACGCCATTTCGCAGGGACCGACTTCCGACCATTCGCTTAAAGGCTTTATAATTCCTTTAGCCTCTCCCAGAAGCCCGGCGTGGGGAGTATGCCCGAATCCCCATAAGCTAAACCATTTATAAAGCTGGGATTTTTTAAATTTCAGGCCTATCTGGCACTCGCCTACATTGCTGGAATATTCGACTATCTGGTTGACGGAAAATCTGCCGAACCAGTTTTCTACGTCGTGC
This sequence comes from bacterium, assembly GCA_021806125.1. Lineage (GTDB taxonomy): Bacteria > SZUA-79 > SZUA-79 > Acidulodesulfobacterales > Acidulodesulfobacteraceae > Acidulodesulfobacterium_A. The sequence goes on along the minus strand of JAJZYC010000091.1, from coordinate 2,133 downwards.
ACTGTTATACCGTCCAGCGAATATGTTCCGTGATAACAGTTAATTATAGTATCCGGTTTTACAATTCCTTCAGAAAGAGCGGCGGCCACGACAAACGGCTTCATAGTGGAACCTGGTTCGAAATCGTCGGTAACCGCTCTGTTCCTCCAGTATCCCGCGGAATATTTCCAGTAACGGTTTGGATTAAAATACGGATAATCCGCCATGGCAAGAATCGCTCCCGTGTTTGGATCCATAAGTATTGCGAAGGCGCCTTTGGAATGAGCCGCCTTAGCCTCCTTATCTAAATAATACTGAGTTATAAACTGAAGCTGTTTATTAATAGTTAAATAAATGTTATCGCCGTGCGTTGCTTTTTTAAGTCCGAATCCCCTCACGAATATATACTGACCTAAACCGTCGTGCAAAACCTTTAGCGCACGCTTATTTCCCTTTAAAAATTTATTGTATTTATATTCTATCCCCGACAAACCGTTATCGTCGATTCCTACAAATCCTAAAACATGGGCCAACAGCGTTCCGTTAGGGTAATATCTTACCGGCTGTTTTACTATAATGACACCGGCTATCCCCTGCTTCTCGACGTTTTTTGCCGTCTGTCCGGATACCCTCCTTTTAATCCATGCAAATTGAATCCTGCGGTTTAATATTTTAATTATTTTTGCGTAGCTTATCCCAGTTACTTTAGATAATTTTTCGGCATTTTTGAGTTTATGCCCGACCATCAAAGGGTCGACGGCAATTCCCGGAACGTTAACGCTTGCCGCAAGTATGCTGCCGTTAGAAGAATAAATATTGCCGCGCTCCGGCGTAAAATAAACATTTGTTCTGAACTGCTCGCGGGCAAGCATTCTCAATCTCCGGCCTTCTATCATTTGAAGGTCGAACGCCTTGCTTATTAATAATCCTCCAAAAATCAGGATTAATATAAAACCGAATATCATTCTCAGTTTTAAAGTCGTTTTCCATACTCTAATCATGGACCATTATAATTTCGCCCTCTTCCGGATAAATGAAACCCATTTTCCCCGCAATTCCGTAAATCCTTGAAGGAGAGCTTAAAGCTGTTTTTTTAATTAAAAGCTCTTTGCGTTTATGTTCTAATTTAGATTTAACATCGTTAAGCTTGGTAATATCGTAGCCGAGTTTTATGCTTTCCATCGTCGTCCATACATAAAAAATACCCAAAATAGTCAATATAATAATGAGAACTATAAAATAGGGCTTTATTTTAGACATGATAAAAGGCCCTCAATTTTGCACTTCTCGATCTCGGATTTTTTTTTATTTCTTCTTCTCCAGGAACTATAGGTTTTTTATTTAACGGATTAAAATATAAATTATTTTTTAAAAAATGCTTAACGAGCCTGTCTTCTCCAGAGTGAAAAGAAATTATAACCGCCTTGCCGCCTTTTTTTAAAACATTTTTAAGCTTTTCTAAAAATTCCGACAATGAATCGTATTCCGCATTTACAAAAATTCTTAACGCCATAAATGTTTTCGTCGCAGGGTCCGTTTTAAATTTCTTGAATTTTCCGTAACTTCTATAGACGGCTTTTCTTACGATGTCAGCTAATTCCAAAGATGTTTCCACCGGTTTATTTTTTCTATATTCTATTATCCTTTTTGCTATTCTCCTTGAAAATTTTTCATCTCCGAATTTATATATAATATCGGCTATGTTCTTCTCGGAATAGCCATTTACTATATCGTATGCCGTCAAAACGGTTTCCTTATCCATCCTCATATCTAAACCTCCGCCGCCGCCTTCATCTTCATTAAAGCTGAACCCCCTGCCGCCCTCAAGCTGAATAGAACTTATTCCAAGATCAAGCACGACGCCGTCGATTTCGGTAAATCCTGCGGCTTTTACTATTTCATCTATTTTACTAAAATTTGAATGAAACAGCTTGAAATTTTTATTATCAAATTTACTTTCAAATTCAGCCCTGACGTTTTTTACCGTTTCGGCATCTCTGTCTATACCGATAAGAAAACCGCCTTTATTTAACCTTTTTAATATCTCTTCCGAAAAACCGCCGCCGCCCAAAGTTCCGTCAACGTAAACATTCCCCGGCTCAATATTTAAAATATCCATCGCTTCGCCCAAAAGCACCGGTATATGAGAAGACA
>JAJZYC010000090.1 GCA_021806125.1 bacterium | reverse complement strand
ATTAGGAGGATTATTCCAGAAGATGGGGGCATTGGACTTTGCGGGCGGAACAGTCGTCCATATCGATGCAGGCGTCGCGGGTCTTGCCGGCGCTCTTGTTCTGGGGAAAAGGAAAGGGTATATGAAGGAAAATATCGTTCAGCCGAGCCAGCTTGGTTACACGATTTTGGGCGGAGCGCTTTTATGGTTCGGGTGGTTCGGGTTTAACGCCGGAAGCGCCTTAGAGGCAAATCCTCTCGCCACGTCCGCATTTTTGGTAACGAATACCGCTACGGCGGCGGCGGCAATCGGCTGGATGATAGCCGAGTGGATAAGAAGCGGAAAACCGACGACTCTCGGCATGGTCTCCGGCGCAGTCGCAGGGCTCGTCGCTATAACTCCCGCATCGGGTTTCGTTAACCCGGTAGGTTCGCTGATAATAGGTTTCGTTGCGGGTATTCTCTGCTATTCCATGGTTGTTTTCGTTAAGCCTAAATTGGGCGCCGACGATGCGCTCGATGTTTTCAGCGTTCACGGCGTGGGCGGAATATGGGGCGCTTTAGCGACCGGCTTGTTTGCCGACCCCCTGATTAATTCTGCCGGAAGGGGCTTATTTTACGGCAACCCCGGACAGATGTGGATTCAGTTTTTGACGATAATTACCGTGGCGGCATATTCATTCATTATGAGCTATATAATCTTCAAGGTAATCGATAAAGTTATGGGTCTAAGAGTAGATAAAGAAGCGGAGTCGATAGGTCTCGATATAACGCAGCACGAAGAATCGGGATATAATTTATAAAAGGTAAACAACGGGGGCGGATTTAAAATCCGTCCCCGTTGTTTACGACCTCTTCCGCTTACATTTGCAGGTTTTGAAAATAAACCAAGAATTTTTCCAATATTTTTCCAATATTTCCGTAATCCGTAATCCATCAAGCCGCCGCTTTTTATTTGAAAAATTTAGCAGTGTGATATATAATTATTGCTAAACAAAAAGCCAGAAAAACGTTTCATAAAAATATGCTTGATGTCAAAATAAAATTACATAGGCATTATCTGCTTGCCGATGCACCCAATCAAAAACTATTTGTACTTTTAGAAATTAGTTCCGATAAAAAATGTATAGATTCGGAAAGGCAGGAGTTTTCCGCAGTTTTTGCCGTTGATACTTCCGGTTCCATGAGAGAACCTGCCGTAAAACCAGAAGATATTACTGTTGCAAATACCGCCGCAGGCAATTTTAAAAGAGGCGGTAAAGCCGCTTACGGCAAGACAAAAATGGATATTTTAAAGGATGCCCTTATAGATTTATACGGCTCTCCCATTCTTAAAAGGGGCGATAGATTAAGCCTTGTTAAGTTTGACGATACTGCTCGAGTTTTATTGCCTTTTACTGACGCAACAGATAAAAAAGCATTGACGGAAGCCGTAAACAGCCTCGAAAAATATAGCGGAGGAACAAATATGGGTGCGGGTATGAAGACGGCTTTGGAACTTTTAGGCAACGAAAAGGGCAATACGAGAATGTTTCTTTTTACCGACGGAAATACTATAGATGAAGACTTGGCGCTTGAAATGTCCGAAGAATTTGCCAGAAATAAAATTCCTATTACGGCTATAGGAATAGGAAATGATTGGAATACCGATTTTATCGCTTTATTGGTCGGCCGCACCCATGGAAAGATTTTTCACGCTCTTGCCGATGCCGAAAACGGAGGTTATCCGTCAGATGTAAATACCGGTGAATTAAAAAGCATTCTTATGTCGGAATTAAAACATTCAGTTAACGAAACGGTTACAAATATAGTTTTAAATATAAGTCCCGCCAGAGAAGTAAAAATAGACCGTATATCAAGAGTTTATCCGGTTCAGTCGGAAGTGGATTTATCGCTGAAGCCGTTTTTTCTCGGCAATGCAGAGGCTGGCGATATCACTGTATTTCTGATAGAAATGACCGTTCCCGAACATAAGCCCGGAAAAATGCGTTTATCCCAAGTAAGCCTAACTCATGACGTTTGCGGGGCATCATATAGAGGGGAAACCCCGATTATTGAAGTAACAGTGGAATTTGGCAATAATGAAGGTTCTGTTTCTAGCACAAATAAAGAAGTTATGCATTATATGCAGCAAAGAAACATAGACTCTATGATAGACAAGGCTGTGGGCGAGGTCAGAAATAACGCGAACAAAGCCGTAGAAATTCTTAAAGCTGCCATGAGAACCGCCGTCATATTAAACAATGCTTCTATGACAAGAGTTTTGGATAAAGCCGTTAAGGAGCTGCAGGATGGCAAAACTATTAACGAGGGTACTTTAAAGGCGTTAAAGGTTGGCGCTAAAACTCATACCGTAAGGTTTGGCAAAGATATATTTACCGATGAAGAAATAAAAAAGATTACCGGCGCATAGAATAATTTTAAGCGTCCGGATGACCATTTCCGTCTATATTTTTTTTTACTTCGATTATTTCGTCAAGACCTTTAAAAAAAGCATTAAAGCAATCAGGGTCAAAAGCTTCTTTAGGCTTCATTTCGTCTCTTATAATCTTAATAGTTTCATCTATAGTGAAAGCCGGTTTGTATATCCTTTTGTTAACGAGAGCGTCAAAAACATCGGCTATTTTAGTTATTCTTCCTTCAAGAGGAATCTCTTCGCCTTTTAAGCCCTTGGGATAGCCTGTTCCGTTAAAATTTTCATGGTGGGATAGGGCTATTATGGCGCCCTGCTTTAATGTTTGAGATTCAGAATTCTTTAATATATTATGTCCTATTTCGCAGTGCGACTTCATAATTTCAAATTCTTCCTTTGTAAACCTTCCGGGTTTTAGAAGAATTTTATCAGGAATACCTACTTTTCCTATATCGTGCATCGGAGCGGCATGAAGCAACTGTTCTTGATAAATCTTATCCATGCCGAGCTCCGAGGCTATAATCTTTGCAAAATTAGACACTCTTAGAATATGCCTGCCCGTATCTTCATCCCTGTATTCGGCAATAGTTACGAGTTGGCTAAAAGAAGCTTGTTCTATTTTATAGAAATCGTCTATCGATTTTTTGTAATACGATTCTATTGCAAATGTAGTGTCTATAGTCAATTTTTTCTGAATGGAATTTACTGTTTTTAGCGTATCGACCAAACTAAGCCCGTTCTTTTGGCAGCATTTTAATATGAACGACGAAACAAGGTTGTTGTAATAACTGTATATGGCTATGTATATAGATGGGGAGATGCCGAAGATATTGTGTGCCAACCCCACAGCTATCCTGTTTTTATAATAATTTTCATCATAGTTAAGTTCAAAAAGCGACTTTAGGTAGTCTGCATTGGTCAGTTTCAATTGCTCAAGAAGTTTTGTATCGGCGTTTAACTTTCCCCTGAGACCTTCGATGCCTGCAAGACGTAAATAAAAAGCATCTGATATTTCGTTTGCGGAATTTTCCATACACGGCTTTATTTTAGCAAGATTGTCGATGTCATCGCGGCTGAAATTAATGATATTATTGAGAAGTTCTATATGGCTTTCTAAGAGAAGGTTATTAAGAATACTTATTCCGTTAGCCGATAAACCGCAATCTTTTAAAATTTCTCTAAATTTTATATCGTCCATATAAACCGGCAATATTAATGTTATTTTATATTGATTTACTTTTTTGTTTTTATTTTAGCGATTTATTTTTGTATTTAAATAAGGTAGAATTTCTTCAAATGAAGTAACGCCTTCTAAAAATTTTTCTTTTGCGGAATCCGCCAGAGTTTTCATGCCGTTTTTTACGGCAATTTTTTCTATTTCCGATTCGGCGGGGTTACTGTTTATAAGTCCCCTGATTTCATCAGTTACATCCAGCATTTCGTATATAGGAACTCTTCCTTTATAGCCGGTTTTGTTGCAGACTGGGCATCCCTTGGCTTTATAAAGTTTAATATAATTATTTCCGTTGCCGGCAACGGAAATCCCAAGATTATTGAAGGCTTCGGGCGGCAGTTCCTCCTTGCATTCCATACATAATTTTCTGATAAGCCTTTGCGCTATTATCAGGTTAAGGCTCGAGGCGACGAGAAAAGGTTCGGCTTTCATATTTATGAGTCTGGTAACGGTGGAAGAAGCGTTATTGGTATGGATGGTCGAAAGCACAAGGTGTCCCGTAAGCGCCGCCTGAATAGCTATAGAAGCGGTTTCGGTATCCCTTATTTCTCCGACCATAATTATATCCGGGTCCTGCCTTAAAAACGACCTGAGGGTTTCCGCAAAATTAAAATACACGTTTGTTTTTTCGTTTTTAAGTTTTTCGTTTACCTGAACCTGATTAATCCCGGGAAAATCGTATTCGATAGGGTCTTCCGCGGTAGATATATTTAAAGACACGTTATTTAATTCATTTAATATGCAATAAAGCGTTGTTGTTTTTCCGGCTCCGGTAGGTCCCGTGACGAGTATCATTCCGAAAGGCTTATGTATTGCCGATTTTAAAATATTTAAATGCGACTGGGAAAAGCCTATTTTATTTATGTCAAAAATAAGCGAGGATTTATTTAATATCCTCATTACGATTTTTTCGCCGAACAGCGTAGGAATACAGGATACTCTTATGTCTATTTCGTGCCCTCCCATCGATACCGTGATTCTGCCGTCCTGAGGAAACCTCTGTTCGGTTATATCCATATTTGACATGTTTTTTATGCGCGATATTATATTTAACTTTGCAGTCGGAAGCGTGTTGGAATACTCAATGAGCCTTCCGTCTATCCTGAATCTTGTTCTCGAAAATTTTCTGTAAAATTCGATATGTATATCGCTTGCGCCGCGCTCGACCGCATCGTTTATGACTTTATTTATATATTTTTCCACGGCGCTCGCGCTGTTTTTATCCTTGGTTATATCGCTTATTTCATCAGTTTCGGCGGCCGCGCGTCCGGCGTTATCGTCGTTTTTAAATTGTTCGAGAAAAAATGAAGCATTGTAATATTTGGACATAGCGTTTAATATCTGCGAATAAGGAGCGACGGAATATACCGCCGGAATGCCGGTAAAAAAAGAAATATCGTCTATTATTTCATTTCTTGTCGGGTCGGCGGAGGCTATGCATAGAATGTCTTTTTCTATTTTATAAGGTATGGCGCGGAACTTTATGGCTTTTTCAGGAGGAATCATATTTATTATATTTTTGGGAATATCCAGGGCGCCTATATCGACCGAATCTATTTTGAAATATCCGGATAAAAATACCGATAGTTCGGTTTCTTTTATTTTTCCTTCGTCTATAAGGATTTTTAAAAAAGGTTTCGCCGGCAAATCTTCTTTCGCCGTTGCATTTTCTAAATCGGCTCTGGTTATAAAAGAATTAGATACGAGAATTTCGCCAAGCTTAGAATCTTCCGTCCTTTTTTTAGCAGGATTAGCAGGATAAGTTAAGTTGCCGCCTGTTTTATTTGCCTGAGGAATCATATGATTTTTATCATTAAAATTATTTTATTAAAAAATTATATCATTTAAAAACATTACTGACAATAATTTTAGTATTCCCAAATCCCGATTTAGAAATTTATTTTCTGGATTCCCGCCTACGCGGGAATGACTTTGAGAGGATTTATCGTTTCACTCTTTGGGTGTCATTCCTGCGAAAGCAGGAATCCAGAATTTAACTATAACTGAAATACTTAAAACAGTTTCTAAATCGGAATTTGGGGTATTGAGTTAAATTTAACGGTTTGAAATAATTAAAATAATTAAGATTGACATAAATTCTTTAAATTATATAATAATATATAATAATAAATACCTTAAATAATATAATATAATATAATATAATTTATATTTTTGTATCGATAATCAGGGAGAGGCGTTATGCCTAAAGTGCTTGACGTAAAAGTTATCCCGCACAGAAATTATTTAATGGCGGATACTCCGGACCAAAAGCTTTTTATAGAATTAAAACTCGGAACAAAGCTGGAATCCGGTCCTAATTTGCCGCTATCTATAGCTTTTATCGTCGATACTTCAGGGTCTATGCGGGAGA
>JAJZYC010000089.1 GCA_021806125.1 bacterium | reverse complement strand
CGTGTTCTAAAAACCTTCCTATTATGCTTTTAACCTCGATATTTTCGCTTAAATCCTTTATACCCGGCTTTATCGAACATATGCCTCTTATTATCATTTTTACTAAAACGCCCGCCGAACTTGCCGAATAAATTTTATCGGTAATTTCGGCATCGAAAACCGAATTTACCTTTATTTTTATTTCTGAGAGCCGACCGGCTTTAGCCTCGTTTATTTCAAAGTCTATCAGCCCCGAAAGCGTTTGCCTCAGATTAACCGGAGCTAATTTTATTCTGTTCCATTTAAATACGTCAGAATAACCGGTCATAAGATTAAACATGTTCGATATTTCAGAACATGCCTCTTCTTCCGAGGTAATATAATCTATGTCGGTGTAAATATTTGCCGTGTATTCGTTATAATTCCCCGTGGAAATATGGGCATATCTTACGATTTTGCCTTCTTCCCTTCTTGTAACGAGACATATTTTCGCATGTATTTTTTTGTCGGGAAAGCCGTATGTAACTATGCAGCCCGCTTCTTCAAGTTTCTTTGCCCATTTTACGTTTTTTTCTTCGTCGAACCTTGCTTTAAGCTCTACTACGGCGCATACGTGTTTTCCTTTTAACGCCGCATTTGTCAACGATTCAACTATTTTAGAGTTTTTATCCGTCCTGTATAAAGTCATCTTTATCGAAAGCACGTTTTTATCGTTTCCCGCCTCGGCAATCCACTTAGATATAATTTTAAAATCGTTGCAAGGCCTGAAAAGCAAAATATCTTTCTTTTTTGCAATATCGAAAATACTTCTATTTTTCAAATAATCAGGTATCGACGATTTAAAAGGCTTATAATACAAACTTTTGTTTTCTTCGATAATATTAAACAGAAACGAAAGATTAAGTGGATGGTTTGTCGTATATACGTCATTATCTGCGTAATCTCCGTTTACGTTTATATTTAGATAATGTTTTATTTTGTTCATCAAAGCATCGGTAATTTCCCTGTCTATTTCGACCCTTACGATATTGCTCCACTTTCTTGCCGAAATGTTTTCTTCTATTGATGACAGAAGGTCTTCTATATCTTCGTGCTTTATGGGCAGATCCGCATTTCTTGTTACCCTGAATAAAAAATAGTTTTTCACGGAATAAGCCGGAAATATTTTATCTATATACCTTTCTAAAATATTTTCCGGCGTAAAATAGTATGATTTTTTAGATTTTTTAATTTTATAAACTTTTTTTATATTTTCGGGAAGAATAATCAAAGCGTCGAATACTTTATTTTCATTTTCTAATTCAACGAAAAAACAAAGTTTTAAATTAAAAATAAACGGTATTTTTTCTATTTCCGAAATTATAAGGGGCGTAATTACGGGAGATATTTCGTTATAAAATATTTCGTCCAATATCTCCATGTCTAAAGGTTCCGTCGGTAATATCTCTATATTAAGCTTGGAAAGTTTCAGTACTAACGATTTAAAAATTTCTGCATTTTTTTTAACCTGACTTTTAACTCTGCCGGAAATTTCCTCTAATATTTCAGGCGGCGTAAAACCATATATATCTTTTTCTTTGTAACCCGCCGATACAAGATCCTTTAATCCGGCCACCCTTATCATAAAAAATTCGTCGAGATTCGCGCAATGTATAGATAAGAATTTTAGCCTTTCGCATATGGGAACGGTTTCGTCGGCAGCCTGCATAAGCACTCTTTCGTTAAAACCTAACCAACTTAATTCCCTGTTGTTATAATTATTATATTTGCCGGCGCTATTCATAATCGAGCCTTACGCAAAGTTCTATGGGGATGCCGAACGTTTCTAAAAAATCTTTAGATTTTAATTTAAAATGCTTTACCTCAAGAAAAGGCGTGACTGACGAAACTGCGGTAACCTTTACTAATTTATCGAGCGCTTCTAACGTTATATCTTTTATTAACTGCATATGGCTCGCATCGAGAGCATCGGCTATTTTCAAAATAGATATTATTTTTTTTATAGTCAGCTCTCTTTCGGGACTCAACTTGTAATACGCAGCATCCAAAGAGCGGCGCTCTCCGCTTCCGTGAAAAAGCGAGCAAAATCCTATATTTTCAAGTATTTCTCTGTCCAAACCGGGTATGTTTAAAGAATGGATAATTTTATTGGAATACTCGTGATGATCGTTAATATTCGTATAATAACCTACGTCGTGAAGAATTGCCGCACCGATAAGAGCGGTGCGCTCGTCGGGTTTAACATTCAGTATATTTTTCAGGGAACGCCGTATTGTTTCCGAAAATATAAGGACCTGCTTAGCATGTTTTTCGTCTATGTTATATCTTTTTCCATAATAAAAAAAATATTCTATTAATTTTTTATTAAATTTTTTTTCTTTTGTTTTTGCGAGATAAAACCTCGTAAGCTGATCGGAAAAGTTTTGGTCGGAAAAGTAAAGTTTTTTTGCTCCGACAGATTTCATAATAGATATATAAACATATAGAACGGGCTTTATAATTTTAGCTTCGTACTCGTTAACAGATAATTCGCCCGATATTTGTGAAGCGGATACGGTTTTTATCCGAAAATAAAGATTTGCTAAATCTATAATATCGAAAAAATTTTCTTCCGGTTTAAATATTTCAAGCAGTAATCCGGTAGATGTATCGGAACCTATTACGGAATTGATTTTATCGTATTCGAAGCAGCTCTTTTTAAGCAGCAAAACAAGCTTATTTATATACTGCTCGTATGCCCTGTATTTAATCTTTTCTTCTATATCGCTGAATAACTGCGCAATTCTTAACGCGCCGTAAGGAAGGGTGGAAGAAAAAAGGCTTATTTTATTTTTTCTTATGTTAATGCCGACGTTTCCGCTCGACAGATTTACAAGAACTACCCCTTTGCTTTCCAGTTTTTTAAAACCTTTAAGCGTTTCGCTCACTCCTAAATATTTTATATAAAGCTCTTCTTCCGCATCTATTATTTCAAGTTCTATGCCGGTTTTCACCCTTATGTGGTTTATAAAAAAATGCTTATTATCCGCATCCCTGACTGCGCTGGTACATACGGCTTTATAATTGCCGTTTATATCGTATTCTTTAAATTTCAGCTTAATTTTTTTAAAAATTTCCGCCGCTTTATAAACGGTATCTAAAGTAATATATTTTTTAAGAAAAGTATCCTCTCCGATACTTAACGGGAATACTATATACTCGAGGATTCTTATCGTGCGCTCCGCATAGGAATTTTTATAAATTTCGGAAATCTGACATCTTATACTGCCCGCCCCTATATCGACGACTCCAAAAATATTAGTCTTCATTGTGCATTAAGAAAAACGTACTTACCGGTTAATTTTTCCATTAAGTCTTTTTTCGTTTCCAAAGATTCGGATTCTAAAAGTATATCTCCGTTACAAACCGGATTAATCGTAATTATTTTATCCGTGACGGACGGTTTTATATCTTCGACGTTTCCTTTGTGCTCCCTGTCGAGAGCATCTGCAACCCTAAGTATAGACGACAGTTTAATCACGGCATCTATATCCCCTTCTCTAATATCTTTGTATAAATCATGGTGTTTTTTAGGGGTACTCTTTCTGTGGTATCTTGCTATATTGGCGATTATCGCCTTTTCATAGTCGCTGAAGCCGGAGAAATCGATATTTTTTATCAAATAAAGCGAATGTTTATGATGCTTTGACATCGACACGAAATTTCCTATATCATGAAGCATAGCGGCGGCGATTAAATATCTGAGATATTCTTTAGGTAATTTGTAAGATTCTTCAAACGCAAAAAAAAGTTTTTCTGAAAGATAGGCAACCTGCCTAGCATGTTTTTCGTCAAAGTTGAATCTTTTTCCGATTTCTACGAACATTTCAAACGGAAAATCAGTTTCGTATTTTTTCTCCTGTTTTTTTACAGCAGTCATAAAAACTCCTTTTTTATTTAATTCATCTATTAAAAGACCGTTCCTTAATCCCCCTGAAAGCGAATAAAATCCTTCAATACGGTAATAAACCAGTATTTCGTAAAGTATTGCGGCGGCCGGAATAATAATATCGGCTCTGCCTGCATCTACGGCTTCTATTTTTTTTATTTCGTCAAAAGAACTGTTTTTATTTTTTTCGATAAATTCTTTGAGGAACGACCTGGGAACATAATTTTTAACGGAGTCTGCTTTTTTATCGTTAAGGGCGCAATAAACCGCAGCAATATTGTTTACCGTACCTCCGGTACAAATAGCTTTTTCAATAAATCTATAGGGCAAACCTTGCAAGGCGTCTTTAATACACTCGCCCATAGCGGTTACTTTTAAATTATATGGCGGCGTTTTCTTAGAAAAATCGTTTTTAAGCCTTAAACAGCCGAGCGGCGTACTAAAAGACCGTAATATACTGCCTTTTTCCGACAGGGTAATTTCGGTGCTCCCGCCTCCTATATCTGCTATCAGCGAATTTAATTCCGATAATTTAAAGTTGTTAGCCGCTGCTAAAAAAGACAGCCTTGCTTCTTCTTCGCCGCTTATTATATCTAAATCTATTCCGCAGTTTTTTTTAATTTCCGAGGCTATCTCTTCTTTATTTTTTGCATACCTGAAAACTGCCGTTCCAACCGCTTTAACCGTATCCGTCCGGTTTAAATCTATAATCTTTTTTATATAATTAAATGCTTTAAAAAGATTTTTTTTAGATTCTCCGTCTATATATCCGGTTCTAAAGCAGCCGTAGCCTATTTTTGCGGAAACTTTGTATTCGTCTATTAAGGTGCTGTTCCCGCCTTTAGTTTCTATTATCTGCATTTTTATAGAATTGCTTCCCGCATCGATAATACCTAATCTGAACGATTTTTTCATTGCCTTTTATTTTTTAAATTGATAGATTGGCGTGGCATCTATGCGTTAAGCACGCGGATAAACGATTTTATATCTTTATCTTCTTCAAAATTTTCAATAATTTCCATAACTTTTTTCCTGTCGGCGTTTAACGCTTTTTTTATTGCATTTCTTATAGGCTTGCTTTTATCTATTAATTTTTTATAAATATTTATTTGAACTATTTTATCTTGAGCGTCGCCGAGGGTTTTCTGAATTTTTTCTAAGCGGCTTATTGTTTGAACTATGATATCTTCTTTAATCAAATCGGAGGAAAATTCCATAATATACCTTAATTCTTTAAAAATAAGCCTTAATATATGAAGTTCTTCATTGTCTAACGAAGTGGTTTTTATTATAATCGTTAATTTTTTGTAAGTCTTTTTTATAGTTAAAATTAAATGTTCGAGAGGTTCCACGTCGTTCAGCTTACCGTCGAATAATTCGCCGTTCTTAAGCGCATTTTCAAAATCGGCAAGAAAACCGCTAAATTCTTGCGATCCTATAACGGATAAAATTTTGCCTTGTTCTACTCTTATTTCTTTTTCTATTTTCAGCCTTATTTCGTCTTTTAACAGCGACGGAACTTCATCTTTAACGTATAAATCCATAGACTTAAGAAGAACGTCTAAATCTCTTTTTCTCTGAGTTTCTTTCATTATTTTAGTTAATTTCTTTTTAAAATATATCCCTCGCGGGCTGAGCTGCTGTCTGAATATTTTTAAAAGCGTTTTAATGCGCCTTATCGCAACCCTGAAATTATGCAGGTTCTCGTCGTTTTTTCCATCTATGACGGCTGCCGTTTCTTTTTTAACGTTAACTATCAAAGAATCCAATATTTTTTCAGCAATCTCCTTGGACGTCATATCTTTATTAAGTCCGTAAAATGATTTTATAGTCAAAAACGTTCCTCCATTTTTATAGTTAAGTTATTAATAAAATGAATAAATTTCTTAATAACTATTAACGGCGCTATATAATTAAGCCGTATCTTTATTAATCTTTATACAATTATACATTTTAATTATTACGGTTTTATTACATTTATGTTAAATTTTTGTAACATAATATATTATTTTAGTTATTATCTAACTTATAAATTTTCCGCTTGATTAAAAAATATTACGGCAAAATTTTGACTTAGGTCAAAAAAGTAGAGATTTTGGTATTGACAGTATGATTTTAAACGCATATAATGATTGCATATATAGTTGCTGATAAAAGGGAGATATAAATAA
>JAJZYC010000088.1 GCA_021806125.1 bacterium | reverse complement strand
TGCCGCCGCTGTCGTTGCCGACGATTCCGCCTGCGGGATGTTTTATAATCTCTTTTATAGTTTTTTCGCAAAGCCCTGTGCCGTAAGGAGGGTCGATAAAAATATAATCGGGCTTATATTCGCTTAAAATTCCCTTTTCTACGGCTTTTAAAGCGTCTTTTTTTATAATTTTTACTTTTTCTTCGATGCCGAATTGTTTCGACAGTTTAATAATTATGGATATTAATTCGGGTGAAGTTTCGACGAAAATACAGAAAGCCGCTCCCCTAGAAAGAGCCTCGAAACCGACGTTGCCCGTTCCCGCATATAAATCGCAGAAAATCTTTCCTTCTATATCGCTTCCGATTACGTTGAAAAGAACTCCTTTCAAGAAATCGGACGAGGGAGAAACATTTTTAATATCAAATACGTTTGGAATCTTCCTTCCTTTTAATGAACCGGCTATAATCCGCATCGATAAAATTTACGCTACTCGCCTAAATCCTCCAGCTTTTTTTTGTCGAGTATAATTATATCCCTTTTGTCCAATTTTATAATATTTTGCGACGCAAAATCCTTCAGCGCGCGGGAAACTACTTCTCTTGCCGTTCCGGCAATATCGGCAATTATTTTCTGGCTCAGTTTCCTGCCCTCGAATAAAAGCAGTATTTTCGCGATTCTTTCCTGCGTATGTTTCAGCGAAAGGTCCTCTATGGCATTGGTGAGATACCTTAATTTTTCGGCCATGCTTCTTATTATATTTAAAGATACTTCGGGATGTTTGTAAATCAAGCCGACCATGCTTTCGCGGGATAATAAATATAATTTTACGTCGGTAACGGCATCCGCCGAGGCGGGATTAACGTCTTTCGCAAAAACGGTTACGTCGTTAAACGAATCCCCCGGGTAAATAAGTTTAAGAATTTGTTCCCTGCCGTCCTTTGAAGACTTATAAACCTTAACCGTTCCTTCTGCCACAAAATATATGCCTTTTGATTTATCGCCTTCTAAGAAAATATTTTCTCCCGCTTTATGAACCTCCTCCTTAAACATGGCTTTAACATCGTTCAGAATATCGCCGTTTAAAGACTTGAAATAATCAAGCATTTGAATATTTTCCATAGCGCAATAATTCCTTTATTTATATATTTTTATATATTATATTATAAAATTATTCAAATATGTAAAATATGTAAAAGCGTATTTAAAGATTTCGATATTTATGTTATAATTAAAATAATGATACATATTTTTAAGGAGGTAAAAAATTAAAATGCCTATCAGGGAATACAAATGCAAAGACTGCGGAAATTACATCGAGGTAATTCAGGGTATTAACGAAAAACCGCTTGAAAAATGCGAGAAATGCGGAGGAAAATTAGAAAAACTTATTTCAAATTCAAGTTTCGTCCTAAAAGGCTCCGGCTGGTATAAAACCGATTATTCAAGTTCCGGCGGCGGCGGTAAAGCAAAAAAATCCAAAGAAGAAAGCAAAGCCGCGGCGGCTCCTGCTCCTTCATGCTCCTGCGCAGGCGGCAGTTGCGGACATTAAAATTAAAAACATTGCGAATTTAACCTATGTATGTTTTTGAATTTAAAACAAAAATATCCGGTTTGGATATAAGTTTAGAAATAAATGCCGATGAAAAACATATAGAGGAAATAGAAATAACAAGCGGAACAGGCGGTAAACCTCCGGAATATAAAAAGGAAATGCCGCCTGTTTCCGAAAGAGAATTAAATCTCCTGCCCCATCTTTATAAATTAATAAATCTTTTAGACGACTATTTTTCAAACAAATTAGCGGATTTCAGCGAAGTTCCGGTAAATTATTCTTTATATTCCGTTTTTTCCGCAAATATACTTAAAGCCCTGCAAAACGTAAAATACGGCGAAACCTTATCCTACAAAGAACTTGCGGTTAAAGCGGCATATAACGAAAAATACTCGAGAGCATGCGCAACCGCTTTATCTATTAATAAAACTCCTATTATTCTTCCATGCCACCGGATAATAGCCTCGGGCGGCAAATTAGGAGGCTGGTCGGGCGGCGGCGGAATACAATTCAAAGCGGCGTTGCTGTCTCTCGAAAAAAATATATTATCCTAACGAAAAATTAATAAATAATATATGATAGCATATAAATATGCATAAAATTACGACCCTCTTTCTGGACATAGGCAGTGTTTTACTAACAAACGGCTGGGATACCGCATCCAGGAAACTTGCATCCAGGAAATTTAATATAGATTACGAAGATTTTGCGGAAAGGCACGGTTATTTATCTTCTTTATACGAAGAAGGAAAAATGACTTTAAACGATTATTTAGATAAAGCAATTTTTTACGAAGAACGAAGTTTTTCAAAAACTGATTTTAAAAATTTCATATTCAGCCAATCGGAACCGATTCCAAAAATGATTGAGCTTTTTAAAAATTTAAAATCGAAATATAAGTTAAAGATTGTTTCCCTGAATAACGAAGGGCTTGAACTCTCAAGATATAGAGTCGAAACTTTTAAATTAAACGATTTATTCGATTTTTTCGTCACGTCTTGTTTTGTAAATATGAGAAAACCTGACGAAAATATTTATAAACTTGCAATGAACCTTGCTTATTCCAAGTGCGAAGAGAGCCTGTTTATAGACGACAGATATTTCAATGTAGAAACCGCCGCCAACTTAGGCATAAACGCATTCCAGCATAAAGATTATAAAACGACCAGAGAAGAATTGGCCCGGTACGGTTTAAAAGCGGATATTTCTTAAAACCGGCATTGCTGTCCCCTCTAAAAAAACAAGCCGGTTTCAGCTTATCGCATAAAGCCCTTCTTCGGCCGTTCTTATCCTCTCTACGAGCCTCACCGGCAAAACGAATATCTTTCCGTCGCCGTAATGCCCTGTTTTATTTACTTGTATTAAAATTTTTACGACTTTGTCCAAATCGTCTTCTTTAACCGCCAGCGATAACATTCTTTTAGGCAAAAAACTATAATCGTTATCGGCTATATCCGATTTCCCCGTAATTAAATTCAATCCTGGGTCGAGTTCGTTCGCAAGTCCTCCGCGGCCTTTTTGTCTTCCTCTTCCGTGAACCGAATAAAAGGTCATCTGGTCAAAACCTTCTTTGCTTAACGCTTCTTTTGTTTCTTGAATTTTATGCCTTCTAATTATAGCAATAACTTCTACGACGTTTTCTTCAAATTTTGATTCCATAAAAATCCCCGTTAAAATTATAATATTGATTACAGCCCTTCGGCTCCCGTTCTTACGGTATAAGTATTCGATACCGGTATTACGAATATCTTGCCGTCTCCGATATGCCCGGTTACCGCATTTTCCTGAATAATGTCGCAAACCCTGTTTGCGTCTTCTTTATTAACGACTATCATCAACTCAAGCTTAGGAAGTTCGTCGTAAACTACTTCGCCTACTTTAATCCCCTTTTGCTTTCCTCTTCCGAAAACATGCATCTTCGTAACGGAAACAAATCCGTTTTCCTCAAGCGCTTTAAGAACGTCTTTTTCTTTTTCCGGCCTTATAACCGCTCTGACCATTTCCATAAACTGCCTCCCTGTTTTTATGTTAATTATTTTTATGAATCCGTTAAAATAATAGCTTTAGCTATTTCGCCTATAGGGCGTCCGCTGTTCATGCTTAATCTTTGCAACCTGTTATGCGCTTCTTTTTCGGAAATCCCTTCTTTTTCTATTAGTATGTTTTTTGCTTTGCCGATTAATTTCCTGTCCTCTATGTATTGCTTTAAGTTCTCATTTTCTTTTTTTATATTTTGGAATTTTTTAAAATTCTCTATCGCGATTATCGTCTGCGCTAAAATTTCGCTTTTTCTTGCAGGCTTAATTATATAAGAGAATGCGCCCGATTCTTTCAATTCCTCCATATAACTATCGTAATCATTCACGTCGCCTGCTCCGGCGGTTAAAAAAATAACCGGAACCGGGGTTTTCTCCATAATTTTTTTGCAGGCGGTAATTCCGTCCATCGACGGCATCTTTATATCCATAAATATAATATCCGGCTTAAATTCTTCCGCAGCTACGACTGCCGCCGCTCCGTTGTCGGCTTCGTATATATTAGCCGTTACGGAATTTAAAATAAGTTTAAGTTCATCCCTTCTTTCCTTTAAATCGTCAACGACTAAAACTTTTACGTTTAAATTTAAACCTTTCTCTTCTTCCATAATTTATGAATTTGCAAGGTTTGTGCCAATTATTTATTAAGCTCAAATTAAACATTTATTTCTGCAGTTTCTCCGCTTTCTTTAAGAATAATCTTTTTCAGCCACGGAGGCGGATTTTTCGATAATACCGCCTGAAGTTCTTCCATAACCGCTTCTATTTTATCGTTAGGCTTAGATTTAACCGGATGGATGCCGGATTTTACGACGCGGGCGGCCGCCGTGCCGCCGATGCTTTCTACGAAGATAATCTTTAAATCCCGCAACCCTTCGATTTTTTTATCTATCTTATTAAGTTCTTCGACCTCTTCCTCGAAATATCTGTTTTCCAAAAATTTAAATCCATCCTTATTTATTTCATAAATTGCAAAATTTTTAGCCCATCCAAAGTGGTCATTGATTAAAATATTATCATTTGTCGCGAAGCCTACTTTCATTTCAAACCCTCCAAATCTTTTTAATTAAACTTAAACCATTATTCTTTATTAAGTAAATTTGCGCTTTCAACGACAAGATTTATAGCTCCCCCGTAAAGTATATAATGTTTATAATTATGCCCAATTTCGTCTATTATCGGAAACCCTGCTCTAAGCAAAGGTATGCCTAAGTTTTCGGCATAAAATTTTGCGTTGGAATTTGAAACTATCATATCCGCGTTCCCGCAGGTATCAAGCATATCTAAATCGCCTTCGCACAAATCTAAAAACCTGTATTCAATATCGCCTGCAACCTTGGTCGTTATTCCGAGCTTTAAATTTGCGCCGATTTCCGAATAAATCGCAGAGAAAGAGTCTAAAAGGTCTATTCCTAGAGCCAGCGCAATTTCTTTTCCGGAAAAATAAAAATGCGCATCTAAATATGCATCCATAAGCTGTCTTCTCTGTCTTTTATATTTTTCAGGAATCTCTTTGCCCGTCGATTTTGAAAGAAGATTAAAAAATTTATCGCTGTTTTTCAGTCCGCAAATATTAGGAAAATAATACGTCTTTAACCCCGTTAAGCCTTCGATGTTTTTTACGGCGCCTTTAAGGCTCAAGCCTATTATCAAATTAAATTCGCCGTTGTAAATATCCTGTAAATTTTTTGCGTCAAATCCGTCAGACGTGGTTTGCATATACCCCCTTTCGTCCAGATGACCGTCTAACGATAAACCTAAGTCCGGTATCATAAGAGGTTTTAAGTTAAAATATTCCAGAGCTTCGCGAAGTTCCAAAAAATCCTGAGGGGTAAATGAAGGCGGACAAAAAACATTTATGCTCTTTGCTCTTTTGGCCGATTTTTTAATCGGTATGCCGTTTTTATTCCTAATGAACGCTTCGGCTAACAGCGACAGCATCGCCACGGTATAACCGTCTTCAAAACCGCCCTTGTAATCCGGAGTGCCTGCGTAAATCACGTCCGCAAAAGGAATACCCTGACTGTCTTTAAAGTCTTTAATAATGCCTGCGATATCCTCGCCGTTTGTTTCCGTAAGACCCGACGATGCAACCCCTATGAAATCCGGCTTCATTTTTTCGTAAACGTTTTTAATTCCCGCTACTAAAAAATCTTTTCCTCCAAGAATAGCCCCCGATTCGTTTAAAGCGGTGGTAACTATCGGAATATTTTCCCGAAAATGCTTCGTCAGCGTAACCTTGTCGAAACTTGCACAGCCTACGGCCCCGTGCATAAGGACGACCGCATTTTTCAATCCCAGAAAAAATACGGCGGCGCCAAGCGACGAACTTGTTTTTAACGGATTAATTTCGATATTTTTAATTAGGTTATCCATAATTTTATTTAATATTTTTTACTTTTTTATATCGACTCTTTCAATAATTTGAACAGCGGGTTTTTAATTTCCGAGTAAATCAACCTTGCCATACATTCCATGCCTTCATAAGATACGTAAGGTTCTAATCTTTCCTGATTTACGTCTAAAAACGGAATGAGCGATTTTATTGCCGTATATTGATTCCTCCCCCCTGCAAGTATGATGTCGGCATTATTTTCTCTTGCTGTTTTAATAAGATTTACGGGATTGCCGTTATCGAGCATTATTATATTTCCGTTTTTATCT
>JAJZYC010000087.1 GCA_021806125.1 bacterium | reverse complement strand
CCTCTGGTTAACCTTTTTAATATCTCTTCCGAAAAACCGCCGCCGCCCAAAGTTCCGTCAACGTAAACATTCCCCGGCTCAATATTTAAAATATCCATCGCTTCGCCCAAAAGCACCGGTATATGAGAAGACATACTAAAAACCGATCTGCGACATTGTGGCCGCAATGGATTCGAAATTGGATTTTGCGCTTTCAAAGTTTGCGTCCCACAGATTTCTGTCCCAAATTTCGAATCTGTTTATTATTCCTACAAGAACTGCATCTTTGCTTAAATTTCCGCTTATTTTAAGCGATTGTGGAATATGTATTCTGTCCATTTTATCAAGTTCTACTTCCTCTGCGCCGGAAAAAAAATACCTTAAAAATTCTATAACGTCTTTTTGCATAGAAGGGAGTCTAAGTGCCTTTTCTTCTAATTTGCGCCACTCTTCAAGCGGATACGCTACAAGGCACTTATCGAGATTCGTAATAACAACGGAAGTATTATCGTAAACGGATACCAAAGAATCTTTTATTTTCTGAGGAATTTTTATTCTGCCTTTATCGTCTATCGAATGGTTGTATCTTCCGCTTAGCATAAAATAAATAAATTATTTAAGTTTATTATTTTAATATAATTAAACGCTTACCACTTTTTACCACTTTTTACCACACTTAAATAATATTATCGATTTTATTAAAAGTCAAGCGAATTTAAAAAATATTTTTAATCTATACCTTAACTTATCTTAAAAATTTCTTTTTCTGGATTAACGCTTTCGCTGGAATGACTATGCGAGGGATTGGGGTTTTAAGCCGAAAGGTGTCATTCCCGCGAAAGCGGGAATCCAGTATCTCTATAACTTGTTAAATCAATTTTTATAATCTATAACGGTGAGTTAAGGTAAATATAAAATTAATTTGTTGCAGGCAAAAGAGAATCTACTAAAAGAAATAGGTATGGTCGGAGTTTTGTTTTAAATTGTGTAGAGTGAGCATGCCGGCTGTCTGGAAAGGCTTTATCAGCATGCTTTCGTCCAACGATAAAAGTTCTTTACTCTTGGAGCAGATATAAATTGATACGGAGGACGAATATTTCAATAATTCGGCAAGATTCTCGATTATTAAATCCTTAAATTTTTTATCTATAAGAGGATTTTCGGCTATATTTTTAGCATATAGCAAAGGCGCCCTTGCCATGCTGAATATATTAATATCGTTTTCCATTACGGCAAGCGTTCTTGCAAATATAAGACCCGCTATCGATTTTTCCGGTTCCTTTTCGGGGTCGGCAAGCTGGACTATTAAAATTTTTTCGTTTTCGGTTGACATATTTTATATTATTTTCGGAATTATGCACTTGACAAAGCGAGATTGCTTCGCATCCTTTTGTCTGCATAAAACCGTTGGTTTTATAAACGCCGCCAAAGATATGCTCGCAATGACGGAATGGAAAATTAATCTGACGACTTTTTCTATGGTTTTGCGGCGGTTAAGTATTCGTTAAGCCAGTCTTTTAAATGCGTCCTTTTTAACCCGAACAATTCGTCCGGTCCGCCCATATCTCCTTCGCATATATTGTCGTATTTCAACATTCTTATCTGGTCCGAAGTTATAGGGGTATTTTTCGATAAAGACGACGATAATTTTTCGATAAAATTTAAAGACTTCTCCGCTATAAAAGACGGCGCATGAATTTTCAGTTTTTTCGGCGGAGAAATTTCCATGATTAAATCTATTATTCCCTCGAACGTAAATGTATCAGGACCGCACAGCTGAAATACTTTATTTATAGTTTTTTCGTTATATAAAGCATTATTATATGCTTCGGCTACGGAAAAGACGTCTATCGGCGCAAATTTAGTTTCGCCGGTTCCGATTATCGGCACTAACGCTCTTGTTTTTACCAAGTCGATTAGGTCGTCGAAAAAACCGGCGTTATTTCCAAAAATTAACGACGGACGAAAAACGGTCCATTTAAGGCCGGAATTCCTGACTAAAGATTCTCCTTCATATTTAGTCGAAAAGTATTCCGAATCGCTTTTTTCGGCGGCGCCGAGAGCGCTCATATGAATAAATCTCTCTATGCCGCTTTCTTTTGCCATATCCAATAGCGCGTTTACGTAATCTACGTGTACCTTTTGAAAGGAAAAATCAGGGAGGCTTCTTATTATACCTATAAGATTTATAGCGGCGTCAAATTTGTTAGATGTTAGAAAAGCCCTGACAGTGCTTTTTTCTTCAAGCGTTCCTTCAAAAACTTCAAAGCCGAGTTCTTTTAAATGCGGAATTTTCTTTTTATTGCGCTCCAGAAGAGTGACGGAAGCGCCGGAGGATTTAATTTTTTCGGCAACGATCGAACCTACGAACCCGGTACCGCCGGTAATAAAAACCTTCATAAGAGACTCCGTTTATTTTATTTCTTTGTAATTAAAATAGTGGTTTGCTTCGATGTATCTTATGGTTCCGGTTTTCGACCTCATAACTACGGAATATGTTTTTGCCCCTCCGTGAAAAAATTCGACGCCTTTTAGATAATCTCCGTTGGTTACTCCGGTTGCTGCGAATATCACGTCGCCGGCGGCAAGTTCCTGGATTCCGTAAACTTTATTTAAATCTTTTATTCCCATTTTAAGGGCACGCTCTTTTTCGTCTTCATTCCTGAAAGCAAGCCTGCCCTGCATATCGCCTCCGACGCATCTTAATGCCGCCGCGCCGAGAACTCCTTCCGGCGCTCCGCCGATACCCATAAGAACGTCTATTCCGGAATCTTCTTTGGCGGTTGCGATAGCTCCCGCAACGTCACCGTCCTGAATAAGGCGGATTCTTGCTCCCGCTTTTCTCACTTCTTCTATTAATGCCTTATGCCTTTCACGGTTAAGAATTATAACGGTAAGGTCTTCGACGTATCTGTTAAGGGCATCCGCGATTCTATGAAGATTTTCTGTCGGAGAAAGATTGATGTCGATAGCGCCTTTCGCTTTAGGGCCTACGGCTATCTTCTGCATATAGGTATCCGGCGCGTGAAGAAAGTTCCCATGGTCGCCTATGGCCATTACTGCGATAGCGTTAGGCGCGCTTGTAGCGGCTAAAGTAGTTCCTTCTAAAGGGTCAACGGCTATATCGACCTTCTGCCCTTTTCCGTTGCCTACTTTTTCCCCTATGTAAAGCATCGGAGCTTCGTCTCTTTCGCCTTCGCCTATAACGATAGTGCCGTCTATATCGATATAATTAAGGGAGTCCCTCATGGATTCGACGGCCGCCCTGTCCGCAGCTTTTTCGTCGCCCCTGCCGATAAATCTTGCGACCGATATTGCGGCATGTTCCGTAACCCTGGCGAATTCAATAGTCAACGCTTTATCGTCCATACTACCCCTCCCTTATTTTATATTTAAATGTTTTAACTTATTTGCTAATTTTACAGGCTGCGCTCCGGCACTCCGTCGTATTCGTGGAGGTTTGCGGCTAATCTCCTGAAGGGTTTTTCCCTCATCCATTCCTCGAAAACCTGGCCGACGAGTCCGGCGGAACGGGCGATAATAAAGAAGCCTTTGCCGAGCCTGTAATCGAAACCCATATCCGAAATTATTGCGGCGATACAGCCGTCAACGTTAAGGGGAAGCTTCTGCTCGGGCTTTTTGAGCCTGAATTCATCGGCTATGCCAACCGCCAGCTTAACGTAATTGCCTCCAAAATTAAGCCCTGCGGCGACGTCTAAAAGCCTTTTCGTCCTCGGGTCAACCGTATGAAGCTTATGTCCGTAACCCGCGAGTCTCTTTTTGTTTTTGAGCGCATCGTCAACTATGTTTGCCGCCATTTCTTTTATATCGGCATCTTTAATGCCCTCTTTGCCTTTTAAATAATCCTGAAACATTTTGGCGGCTTTTTCTATGGCCCCTCCGTGGGCATCGCCTAAAGTCAATACTCCGGCCGCTACGGCGGCATTAAGAGAATTCCCTCCGGAAAATACCGTTCTTGCGGCTACGGCGGAAGGCGTCGCTATGCCCGCATCTATACATGAAACAAAGATGGCGTCGAGCATTTTAGCTTCGTTTTGATTGGGAAGCTCGCCTTTTAAAAGCAAAAAGCATACTTCTGCATAAGATTTATTTCCGATTAAATTGTCGAGATTGTAACCTCTTATAAGTATTTTTCCGTCCTGATTAGACGTAATGGCGCTGCGCCATTCTTTTTGGGAAACTGTTTCAGACATAAAAATGAACGCTCCTTAATTTAAATTTATTTTTTAACTTTTAAATTAAATATCCCTTAGCCTCGACAACCGTATTGAAGAAACTAAGGGAGTAAAATTTATATTATAATAAAATAATATGCAAACAATTACTTCAAAGTACTGTATAAAGGTTTGACGTCGTCGGACGAACCGTCTTCGAAATCTCTTTTGACTCCGAGCGAAATAAGCGAGTTGACCAATTCGTGGTAAAATTTGGCGACCTTGATTGTTCCGGTTTTTTTGCCGACTTCTTCAAGCATTTTTATCTTATTGGTTGCTTTGCCCATTCCTCTTTCTACTATTGCTCCGGCATGGCCGAACGAAACGCCTTCAGGCATCATCTCCTGGAAAACGCCTGCGACAAACACCGCCAAAGGCTTGGTATATATGCCTTGAGCGACAAGTTCAGCAACCTGTTCTTCGTATGTACCGCCCGGTTCGCCCATTATGACGCATGCCTGGACGTTTTTGTTTTTTTCCAGTTCGGGCAGAACGTCGGCAAAAGTAGTGCAGGCTATGACGTCGCCGCCTACCGCCAGAGCCATATAAATGCCGAAGCCTCTTCTTTTGAACATCTCCGATGTAGTAACGGTGAGTCCGCCGCTTTTTGAAAGGACGACTATAGAACCGTCCTTAAATGCAATGCTCGGGTCTTTGCCGCCGATAGCGCCGATTCTTCCGACCGACGGAACATAACATCCTAAAGAGGTTCCGCCGACTACGGTAACGCCTTTTTCTTTCGCAAGTTCGTATATTATTATGGAATCCCTGATAGGAACATGTTCGGTAATTATATACATAAGTTTAATTCCGTTGTCTATCAGTTCATAAACCGCATCCAGAACAGACGTGGGAGGAACATATATAAGGCCGGTATTTACGGATTCTTTTAATTCCTTGACTTTTAAGGCGTCTTTTACCGTATCGAAAACCGGTACCGGACATTCTTCCTTAAGAACGGTTCCGCCCTTTCCGGGAGTAACTCCGCATTTTACGATGCCCGGAAATAACTTTTCGGATTCGATAACAACCTGGGAAGCTTCCCTTCCGGTAATGCCTATTACTATAACACCGGTGCCGTCGTTTAAAAATTTAGTTCCTTTAATCATATAAATAATCTCCAGTTAATTCTTTTAACGAACTATATTAAATTTTTAGATTTTAAAATCTCGTAAAGTTTTTGGGGAGCTTCCGTAAGCGGAAGTTCTGAGTCGTATATAACTCCTTCTATATTATTTTTTACGAAACATTCGTTAAGCATTTTCAAGCCTTTTTGATATTCCGGACCGCTTCTTCTCACGATCCAGATTAATCCTTCTGGAAACGTTCCGTCTTTTTTCATTTCTTCTATAGCCGAAACCAGACCTTCTCCTAAAGTTACGTCTATCCGAGTATTGCTTGCCGTTCCGCCGCATACCAATACAGCCTTTAATCCAGGCTTTGAAAGAATAATTTTAGATATCCTGTTCATTTTTTCAGCGGGCGGATTTCCGCCGATATCCGTAAGATTTGCAGGCTTCATTCCTAGGGCAAAAACAGTCTCTGCCGTGATAGTCGAGCCTCCGCCGCCGAACGTCATCATTCCTATATTTCCGTCTAAT
Source organism: bacterium (assembly GCA_021806125.1). Lineage (GTDB taxonomy): Bacteria > SZUA-79 > SZUA-79 > Acidulodesulfobacterales > Acidulodesulfobacteraceae > Acidulodesulfobacterium_A. The sequence goes on along the minus strand of JAJZYC010000087.1, from coordinate 432 downwards.
TCAACGTAAGAACCTGCTTTTCCCCTGTGGTCGTCCCTGTCTATCAAATGAGCTGCTTTCTCTCTTTCCGTAAGAGGTCTTCCCATTGCTCCTCTTGCCGTATATATTTTTGAAGGCGCTATTCTTGCATCGTCGTCTATCATAGTTACGGCGTCTATTGCAAGAACCTTCTGTTTCTCGGGATTTGCCTTGTCTCCGGCAATAATTAAAGGATTAACCTCGAGGAGCCTTGCTTCGGAGTTCCAGAACCCTTTATACATATTTGCAATAACTTCAGACAACTGCCTTAATACCGGTTTATCCTGTAGTCCTATTTCAATCAAATATTCTCTGACCTTATAAGGGAATAGTCCTTCGAGCGGATTTATTTCAAAAGTAAATATTTTAGAAGGGTCCTGCGCCTCGACGTCCATTCCGCCTTCAAGCGAAACT
>JAJZYC010000086.1 GCA_021806125.1 bacterium | reverse complement strand
TTCCGCTTTTTTTTGATTACGCCCGCGTTAACTCCCGTCCCTCTGCCGCAGACAAGTTCCGGAGCTTTTTTTGAATAAAAGCAGGTAATTGCGGACGCTGGGGTCGTATTGCCTATTCCCATATCGCCGGTGGCGCAGATTTCCGCACCTTTTTCCTTTACCATGCAGGCTGTTTCTATTCCTTTAAGTATCGATTCTACCGCTTCCGCGGCGGTCATAGCCGGGCCTTTGTTTATATTGAACGTTCCCTTCCTGACTTTGCAGTTTATAAAACTTGAAGACTGCGCTACCGCGATAGCGTCCGCATCGGCGTTTATTCCCGCGTCGGCAACTATAACTTGCGCTCCCGCGGAGTCCGCTATAGTATTAATAGCCGCTCCTCCGCCCAGGAAATTTCTCACCATTTGGACGGTAACATCCTGTTTAAAAAGGCTGACGCCTTCTTCGACTACTCCGTGGTCTCCCGCAAAAACGCATACGAATTTATTATTTGAACCGTTGCTTAACAGAGGCCTTTCTTTTTCGGTAATTGCGACGACGTCTTTTGCAAATTCTTCCAGTCTGCCTAAGCTCCCTTTAGGCTTTATCAGCCTGTTAAGCCTGTTTTCAGCAATTTTATAAAACTTTTTTTTATCGACAGGCTTTATTTTGCCCGCGATGGAAAAAAGATAGTCTCTGTCGTTCATATCGGCACCCGTAAAAAATTATTTTTTTATTTATTATAAATTAGAAAGTCTTTTTACTTTAACGCTACCGGATTTCCGGCGATAACGCAGTAAGCTTTATCGGAAACGGCGGAAAGCTCCTGCTCCATTAAACCGTTTAATTCGATAAATTTCCTGGCGTATGCATCGACCGGCACCATATTGAAACCTAGGGAATCCGCGACGGTAACGACCGAACATTCGAGTTTAGAAAGAAGTTCGGAAAATTTTATAACCGATTCGAGAGCGGTATCGTAACCGGATACGTCTTTAAAAATGGATGCAAGCCATAAAGTCATAGAATCTATAAGGATTACGCCGCTTTTCAGGGCAGGTTCGAAAGATAGAGATTTACGGATGCCGTCGATTTCCGCCTGAAGTTCGGCGAAGTTTTCGTGGACGGTAAAAGCTCTATCCCGCCTTTCCTTATGCCTTTCGATTTTTAAATCCATCTCTGCGTCTTCGTATTCGTTCTCGCCTCCAAGTCCCGCCGTCGCAATAAAATGAAGCGAAGCGCGGCTTTTTTCGGATATAACCTGCCGTCCGCCAGCGGCGTTAGCCGATTTATATAACGAAAGAGCCGTTTCTTCCGCAAAGCTCGATTTTCCGGAAGAAATCCCGCCGGTAATAAAAATTTTTGCCATAATTTTAATTTTTCAAAAGTTTCTCGAATTTTGTTTCTTCTAATGGCTCGGACAGTAAGAAGCCCTGAATATAATCGCATCCGAGTTTCTTTAACAGTTCTAACTGCTCTTCCTCTTCCACGCCCTCGGCGATGGATATCATATTAAGTTTTTTCGAAAGATAAATTATAGTTTCTACAATATATCTGGAATGTTTATCTAGAAGCATTTTTCTGACGAATGAAATATCTATTTTAAGATAGTCGAACGGAAGTTCCGCAAGATAAGAAAGGGAGGAATATCCAGTCCCGAAATCGTCTATAGAAAGTCCGAATCCTTTTCCTTTTAAATAGCTTAAAAGCTTTCCGGAATATTCTAAATTATCTATAAAAGTTCTCTCCACGATTTCAAAATTAAGCAAGTCCGGCGCTATCCCGTTTTTACCGAGCGCCGCTTCGATATTGTTTTTTATATTAGGGTCGCCGAAACTTGCCGGAGAAATATTTACCGAAACCGGAACGACGTTAAGCCCTCTTTCCGACCATATTTTTATCTTGGACGCTACCTCTCCCAATATCCAGTTTTCAACTTTCGTAATCATCCCGCTCTGTTCCAGAAACGGTATAAATTCCATAGGAGGCGTCAGTATGCCGTCTCTCTGCCACCTCAAAAGAGCTTCCGCGCCTTTCATCGAACCTGTCTCTATATCGAAATAAGGCTGGTAATGCAGGACGAACTGATTTTTATCCATAGCCTCGTTAAGCCCGTTCCTTAGCTCGACCTTTTTCCTTGCGGATTCTTCAAACTCTTTTTTAAAAAATCCGACAGTATTTTCGCCTTTTAACCTTGAGTTAATAAGAGCTGATTCGGCTTTATCGAACATATCCTGCGATGCGCCCGCGTCTTTAGGGTAAAGAGATATTCCGGCATTAAAAGATATATTTATCTTCTTTCCGCCGTCCGGCATATAAGGTTCGCTAAGAGCGGCCAAAATCCTGTTTACTATATGCAGGGCGTCTTCGTCGAATTTTAACCGCTTTAAAAATACCGCAAATTTATCCGCCTCCCATCTTGCTAAAATATCGTAGCTTTTTATGATATTTTTTATTTTATTCGACATCTCGATTATTATTTTATTGCCTGTTTCAAAACCCAGAGTATGGTTTATTAAAGAAAAATTTACCGGATTTATTATTGCAAGGGCGCAGGAGGAAGGTTCGTCCGAAAAACCGGAATCTTTTATAAATCCGTCTATCTTTTCTTTAAGCATTTTTTTATTGGGAAGGCCGGTAAGCGGGTCGAAATGCATTAAAAGCTCCATAGTTTCTTCGGCTTTTATTTCTCCGGTAATATCTTTTCCGGTAGTTATGTAATATTCTGTATCGCCGGTTCCGTCGCCGGCGGCGCCGGAGTTAAAAGGCGTAATCGTCGTATAACAGTATATATCGCCGCCGCCCTTTGTTTTATACGTGAATATATCCGTTAAGATTTCGCCGGAAACGATAGTGGCAAGAAATTTTTCGGCAAGAGCTTTTTTTCCGGAGCCGCCTTCGAATATTTTGGAATAATGTTCGCCGGCAAGTTCGTTTGCGGTATAGCCGAATATTTTATATGCGCTTTCATTTACGTATAATATGTTAAAATATTTATCCAGAATAACCGCAAAATCCGAGCCTGAATTTAACGCCGTCCGAATCATGGAATGCCATTTTTCGTTTTCTATTTTATCGAGCGCGTAATTTATATCCATCATCATTTCTTTCAACAGATTGTAGGTATCTCTTTTAAAAAATTCTTTTTCGGCGGCATATAGAGAAAGAACGCCTATCGTTTTGCCCTTTTTTATAATCGGCACGGCGGCGCTTGATAGATAGCCCCTTTTTGCCTGTTCCTCCCTCCAAGGCAGTATTAAAGGATTTTTTAAGGTATCGTTGTTAATTACTATTTTAGAATTTAAAAAAGAAGTAATAAGCGGTCCACTTTTTGCTTCAGGCGTATTTAAATGATGTTTTAAATAATCGAGATAATCGCTTTTTTCATAAGAAAAGGAAACTTTTATATTAAGTCCGGGGGCGAAGAGTATTATAAAAGCATTTACGAATAATCCCCGCCGCACTATTCTTCCGCATATGTCGGAAAATAAAATATTTTCGTCTTTTGCCCTGACTATCAGCTGGTTGACCTCGGACAGCGTAGCGTACATAGTTTGGAGCGCCCTGAAAGAAAGAAAAAGGCCGTCGTACATTTTCTGTTTGGAAACGTCCAGCACGAGAACCAGCCCTGCCGGTTTGCCGTTATAAGAAATAGTATATGCAAAAATAACGGTGGGCTTTAAAACGCCTTCTTTTGTTATATGCATATGGGTTATCTGCTCGGCGGCGAAAACTTCTCCTTTTATTCTTCTTTCGGCAAGTTTTTTTACGGCAGATTTATATTCGTCGGTTATTATGTCGTATGGAGTAAGGAGGCTCAGCTCCTCTTCGGAATAGCCTATAAATTCCCTGAACGTTTTGTTTGAATGAACGATCCTGCAGCCTTCCTGATAAATAAAAACCCCTATAGTCTTTGAACCTAACAGGGCGTCGATGAATCCGTCGAGGCTTTTAACGTTTAAATCTTCCGTTATTTCCATAAATTACCGCAAATTTAGAATATAATCTATAATAATTTTATTATTTATTTATTATTTATTATTATATCATTAATAAGGTCTTTTATTAAATGCAGGATTTATTTTTTTTGGTATCCGGTTTTTGGCAATAATTTTGCGGTAGGGCTGTTTAACGCCGTTTTGGATGGTGGGCGCGGCAGGTCTCGAACCTGCGGCTTCCACCGTGTGAAGGTGGCACTCTACCCCTGAGTTACGCGCCCTGTTTCTTTTTTTAATTTATTATATAATTTAATATTCGTTAATTCAAGGATTATCCGAGCACTTTATCGGCTCCGGAAACTTAAATTAATTTTAACCGCGGATATAAAATTATTTTAAAGCGTCGAGCGCTTTTAAAACGCTTTCGTAATCCGGTTCGTTGGTTATTTCGGGAACTAACTGTTTATAAACGATTTTGCCTTCTTTGTCCGCGATAAAAACGGCTCTGGCGACAAGCCCTTTTAATGCGCCTTCGCCTATGATAACGCCGTATTTTTCCGTATCTCTATACCTGAAATCTGACGCCGTGGTAATATTTTTTATGCCGTAGCTTTCGCAGAATCTGTCCTGGGCGAAAGGCAGGTCCATAGATATGACGTTTACGTCGATATCGGTATATTTGGCGAGCATCTCGTTAAATTTTTTGGTTTCCATTTCGCAAACCGAGGTATCCAGCGAAGGAAGGGTAATTATCAGCTGGATTTTTTCTTTCCTGCCGCCTACTTTTTTTTCTTTTAAATCTTTAGTTGCGACTATAACTTCGGGAGCGGTATCCCCTATGTTCAGCGCCGGACCTGTCAACGATACCGGGTTTCCTTTTACGGATACGGTTTCAGCCATTTTAATCCTCTTTTTTAAATTATTTATATTATTTTTCTATTTTTTATTCCTTTTCATGACTTCTTCATAGAGGGGAGACATCTCTCTTAGTTTCTTGACTACCGCCGGAAGTTCTTTGACGAAATATTCAGCATCTTCAAGAGTGTTGTCTTCTCCGAGCGATATGAGAAGCGAACCCTGCGCAAGGGCTGGGTCAACCCCTATGGCGTTTAATACGTGGGATGATTTTAATATTTTAGATGTACAGGCGGAGCCGCTCGCTACCATAATGCCGATATTATTAAGCCACATAAGCATAGATTCCCCCTCGATGTATTTTACGACGAAATTAAGATTGTTTGGAAGCCTTTTTTCCGGATGTCCGTTTAAATAAACTTCTTCTAGACCGCCGAGCACGCCGTCCGTAATCGTTTTTTGAATTGGCAGAAGATGCAATGTCCTGTCTTTCAACTCTTTTTTGGCAAGTTCGCAGGCAACTCCGGCTCCGGAAATCGCAGGTACGTTTTCTGTACCCGCCCTTCTCCCGAATTCCTGAATGCCGCCGTCTATAAGTGGCATTATGCGTATCCCTTTTTTAAGGTAAAAAAGCCCCACGCCCTTCGGACCGTAAAACCTGTGGGGGGCCGCGGAGAGCATATCGACGCCGAGTTCTTTTACGTCCGTTTCTATGAAGCCGCAGGAAGTGTTTGCATCCGTATGCATATACGCCGCGGAGTTTTCATGGACGATTTTTGAAATTTCTTTGATATCCTGAATAGTGCCGATTTCGTTAGACGCTTGGGTAATGCTGACTAGTACGGTATCTTTTCTTAAAGCGTTTTTAACGTCCTGCGGGTCCACAGAACCGTATTTATCGACGGAAACTTCGCTGAATTCAAAACCCAGTTTAGCCAGAGATTTAACGGAATTTAAAACGCTGAAATGTTCTATTTTGGAAACAATTATATGTTTGCCTTTATCCATTCTCGCAAAAGCCGTTCCTTTTATGGCGAGATTGTTAGCTTCCGAACCGCTGCCGGTAAATATAACCTCCGTGCTTGCCGCATTTAAAAGCTCCGCCGCCTTAAGTCTGGCTTTATCCAATACTTCCCTCGGTTCGTCGCCGAGCGTATGAATGCTTTGGGGATTGCCGTATTCCCCGATAAAATATGGCTCCATAGCGTCTTTTACTTCCTGCCTCATCTTTGTCGCCGCAAAATGGTCGAAATTAATTATTTTCAATTTTGCCTCCGTATCCGCCTGTTAGATTCAGATTCATAAGTTATATATTATATATAAGTTTATTATTATCTGTTATTTATCCTCATTTATTTTTTCACGAAAACTATGTATTCCGGCATATTAATCTCGTAAGACAGAAATTCATGCCCGGTTTTTTTACAGTAGCTTTTTAAATCTTCTATAATGCCCTCGTCCGATGCCGTTACTTTTAATACCGCACCGTCGGGAATTTTTTTAAATTCTTCCGCGACTTCCATTATGGGCATAGGACACGATAATCCGAAAGTATCCAGTTCGTAATCGTAATTCATATGTTTAACCGACCTCCTTTCAGCCTGCCGACCCGCTTTTATCTTACAGTTACGCG
>JAJZYC010000085.1 GCA_021806125.1 bacterium | reverse complement strand
ACCTCTTAATTCCGTAGTAGAAACGCTCAGAATAAAAGAATCTACCATTCAGACCATAGACAAGCACGAAGTTATAAATTTAAGGAAATCGGTCCTGTCCCTTCTAAGGCTCGGAGACGAATTCGGCGTGGCCGGAAGCGGAAATGAAGGCGGAGATGCCGTTCGTCCAACGGATAGAGAAATTTACGTCGTGGTCGTAGCCCTTGCGGAAAAAAAGATAGGAATAGTCGTGGATAATCTTTTCGGGCAGGAAGAGGTGGTTATTAAATCTCTCGGCGATTACCGGCTTGGGTATAAAGGCATCTCCGGCGCTACGATAACCGGCGACGGAAAAGTGGTTTTAATAATAGACGTATCTTCCATGATAGACGCGGTTAAAGTCAGATGATTCGAAATAATTAATATATCTGGATTCTCGCTTTCGCCGGAATGACATAATGACATTAAGAAATTTAATATTTAGTAATAGTGTCGTCATTTCTTCTTGCGTGGGAATGATGTCCGAAGGGTGAATATCCGAATCGCAGTTTAGTCATTCCCGCGAAAGCGGGAATCCAGAACTGATTAGACTGGATTATTAAACAGCTTGCAAATAATAATCAGGAATAATATATAATATTGCGGCATATAGCGTTATAACGAAAAGGGGATTAAAATTTTATGGCGGAACCTATCAGGCTTTTAATTGTAGATGATTCTCCTTTTATGAGGAGGGCTATCAGCTCTCTCGTAGATGGGGAAAGCGATATCAAAGTAGTCGGGACGGCAAAAGACGGACAGGACGCTATACGACAGATTCAGGACCTGAAACCGGACATAGCGACTATGGACATAGAGATGCCGGTTATGGACGGACTTACCGCCCTTAAAATCATTATGGAAAAATTTCCTATTCCGATAATAATGCTTAGTTCCCTTACCGAGGAGGGAGCCAAAGAAACATTAGACGCTCTAGACTTAGGAGCGGCGGATTATATTCCGAAAAATCTTTCCAACGTATCCCTTAACATCTTGAAAATAAAGGACGATTTGATTTCAAAAATCAAGGCTATTACCGCAAAAAAATATTTTTTTAAACCGCGTTTAAACGAACAAACTGGGGGAGTTTCTAAAGCAATGCCGTTTAAAGAAAACGGAACGGCCGTTAAAAATAACAAAATAGATATAGTCGCCATAGGTTCTTCCACGGGCGGACCGAAAGCTCTTCAGGACGTTATACCTAAACTTCCGCAAAATTTCCCGGTGCCTATTATTATCGTTCAGCATATGCCTAAAGCCTTTACCGGTTCTTTTGCCGAAAGATTGTCCTCTATATCGCACATTAAGGTTATAGAAGCCGCCGGGGGAGAAATAATAAAACCCGGAACAGCTTATTTATCGCCGGGGGACAAGCATCTCAGCATCGTAAAGGAAACAAGGGAAGGTTTCGTAATTTCTCTTTCGACGGAACCGGAAGACCTTATAAACAGGCCGTCCGTTTCCGTTATGATGGAATCGGTCGCAAAAGGATATCCGGGGAAAGCCCTCGGAGTCATATTGACCGGTATGGGTTCCGACGGCCTTATGGGAATGAAAAAAATTAAAGAAACCGGAGGGAAAACGATTGCTCAGGACGAAGCGACATGCGTCGTTTACGGTATGCCGAAGGCGGTGGTAGATGCGGGCATAGCCGATATGATTCTGCCTATATATAAAATCGGCGACGAAATAATAAGAGAAACCGTATGCTGATTTATTTTAATTTTTTATAAAAATATAACCTTTGGAGGAAATCTATGGAAATTAATAAGGAAACCGAAAATAGAAAAAGCGGCCCGGCGGGCGCCGAAGCAGGTTCCAAAATCGACGAAATAGTCCAGCTCGTAACTTTCAAGCTGGGCAACGAGGAGTTCGCCTTAGATATTTTAAAGGTGCAAGAGATAAACAGGATAGTCGAAATAACGAAAGTCCCTAAAGCTCCGGATTTCGTCGAAGGAGTAATTAATCTGAGGGGCAGGGTTATTCCTATAGTAGATATAAGGAAGAAATTCCATCTAAACATAAAGGAAGCGACGAAAGAAACGAGGATTATAGTAGTAAACATTATGAGCAAGACTATAGGGCTTATAGTTGACAGCGTTTCCGAAGTGCTAAGGATTAATTCTTCGACTATTCAGCCTCCGCCTCCTTTAATCGCCGGTTTAGACTCCGACTACATAAAAGGAGTCGGCAAATTGGACGAAAGGCTTATAATACTTCTTGATATAGACAAGATATTTACCACGGGCGAGCATAAACTTATAGAAGGTATGATAAAATGATTTATGAGCTTTTATAGCCATTATGAAAACTCCGTATATTTTTGCGACGGCAAACCAGAAAGGCGGCGTAGGAAAAACAACGACCGCTATTACCCTGGGAAGTTCCCTGTCTATTTTCGGCTACAGGGTTCTGCTGGTTGATCTCGACCCTCAGGCAAGCCTTACTAATCATCTCGCCGTCGAACCGGAAAAATTGGAATATTCCGTAGCTAATTTAATAGTATCCGATTCGTTAAATCCCGATGAAGCCGTAATTAATAAATACAGGCTTAAAAACGGCGGCTGTATAGACCTTATACCCTCTAACATCAATCTTGCCAGAATAGAAGCCGAACTGTCCAATTCAAAAGGCGGCGGATTAAAACTCAAAGAGAAATTAAAGTTTTTTTACGATAATTACGACTATATTATAATAGATTCTTCGCCCGCGCTAAGCGTTCTTCTTATAAGCGCCGTTGCGGCAAGCGACGAAATAATAATTCCGGTAATGTCGGATTTTTTATCGGTAAGGGGGGTCGAACTTCTGCTTTCCACTATAGATAAAATAGAAAAAGCGCTGGATTCTAGATGCACGTACAGGCTTTTAATTACGATGTTCGACAGGAGGACCAACTCTTCGCTTAAATCGCTGGATTATTTTAAAAATAAGTATAAAGATATGCATTTTAATAGTATAATTAATATAGATACCAGATTCAGAGACGCAAGCATGCTCAGAAAGCCGCTGACATACATAGACGTTCATTCGAGAGGGGCGCTTGATTATATTAGCGTCGCAAGGGAAATAATAGACGATTTTAATTTTAATAATAACGGCGGGGGCAAACAGAAGGAGGAGGGCAAAAGATGAATAACGCTTTCAATTTATACGATTTAAAAGGCTTTAAGGCGGTCGGTTCGGATATAGTAACGCCGTGGATAGATGATTTGCTTGACAAAAAAAATACGGCGGAAACGGGACGGCAGGCACAGATACTGTCTTATCCGGTCGATAAATTGCTGACCCCGGAAACCGGATTAAACGCAGTTTCCCCTTCTTCCGCTTTTCCTGCCCGAACCCCAGACAAAGTTTTCGATATACATATCGCGTCTTCTGTCAGCAAAGCCGTTCCGGAAGTTTCGCCCGATTCTTCGTTCAAGCCTAAAATAGATTTGGAAAAGGAAGTTTCATATTTTACATTCGTATCTAAAAATTCTTTTTATGCCATGCCGGCTTTAAATATAAACGAAATAATAAAATACAAGACTCCGGTTAATATTTTTTCCAGAAAAACCGGGCATCTAGGGGTGATATCGTACAGAAACAGAATCGTCCCAATATACGATTTTTCCGCGGTAGTAAACGGAGTTATGGATATTAAAGCTTTGTTAAAATATACAATAATCTGTATTTACGAAAATAAATTTTTCGGATTGTCTGTAAGCGAAATAAAAAATATAACCGGAGTTAAAAATAAAAATCTTATCGCTTCTTCGTCGTTTAAATTTAAAAACACGAACAACATAACATCTGACGTATTTGAAGACGCTGAAGGAAAGTTTTATTCGGTTGTAGACATAGAAAGCATTTTTAAATATTTAACGTCTTAACGCTATCGTTATGATAGATACAGTAGAGCTTCAACAAATTATTACAAATCTGCCTTCCGTAGAAAAGATAGCCGCATCCTCCCATGTTTTAGCAGTAAATTCAAACAATATAATTCAGAAAGAAATGGCAAATACCGATGAAGCCGCTTTAAATACGGTGGTCGAATTAAGCGAAGTACTCGAGCCCGTTAACGATAAAAACAAAAACCGCAAAGAAGAAGAAAAGGAGAAAGAAGAAGAGAGAAAAGAGGCTGAGGAAGGAGCAGGCGGAAATAACCCCCATGTAGATTTAGTCGTATGAATTATATAGCTGGGCAGACTGGCGGACCGGGCCGTTTAAGCAGGAACGATAATATAATAACCGGAATTATAAAAGAAAAAATAACATCCTCCCTTTTAGGAATATTAAAACAGGGAAGTATAATCGAGGCCGATTTAATAAGCGTTTCCTCGGGCGAAGCGGGCTCTCCGATCGGAATATTGAATATTAACGGTAAACTTTTGACGGCGGTTATCCCCGAAAGCCTTTACGACGAATTTACCTTAGGAAAAGCGTTTGACGAGAGCTTCGGCATTCCGGTTAAACTAAGGCTCGAAAGCGCCGTTAAAAGCGGCGCCGTAAACGAAAGCGCCGGCGCCGGCGTTGAAATAATATTTAAAGTCGTAGCCGATGCGGCGGATAATATTAATATTCAAAAAGCTCTGGATTTATATAGCAAAGCATTTACGGGCGTTTTGGAGGGCGATATTGGAGCCGCTTTTAAATCTCTTTCGGCGTCCGGTTTAAGCGCTTCCATACAAAACGTAACGGCCGAGGCAAAAGGCAATTTTTTGTTTGTCCATATTAATTTCGGCACCGCGCTCGGTTCGGGTTCGGTTATTTTAACCTCCGACCGCGGCCGTTTTATAAAAGACGCCCCCGATAAAAAAAAATCGTTAAGCGCCGCTCCGAAAAAATATATGTTAATGCTTGAAACGGAATTTAACCGGTTGGGCCGCATTAAGCTGTTTTCATATTATTCCGATAAATTCCTTAGCGTTAAATTTCAGGAATGTCCGGCGGCGGCAAGAGAGCTTATAAATAAAAATCTATTATCCTTTAAAGAAATGCTGTCGAAAGACGGGATAACCCTTAAGGATATATCTTTTAAGGAAAATACCGGAACTTTCGTCCCCGGCGCGGAAACATTTTCCGGAGGGAAAATAATAAATGAAAGAGTCTAAGTTTAAATTAGCCAAGGCGACAGCCCTGCGGTACGACCCGAAAAAAAATAACGCTCCGGTCGTTACGGCCAAAGGCAGAGGAGAGCTTGCCGAAAAAATTATCGAAATCGCAAAAAAAGAAAATATACCTATAACTAAAAATAATGCGCTTGCCGATATACTCGACGGATTGGATATTTACCAGGAAATTCCGCCCGAACTTTATAAGGCTATAGCGAATATTTTTGCGTTTTTGTACGAATTAAACGAAAAAGCCGTTAAACCGTCCCTTTCATAGCGGCTACTATCTCACGCTGTCTTCTGAATATATATTTAAACAAAACATCCTGTTCGGCGGGTTTTAAATTAATAGCCTGAGCGCCTACCTTATATTTAAGATTATCGAGTCTGGCTACAGACCTGATTTCCATTCTTACCGTAATTTCCGACAGTCCGCCGGGAAATTTAATCTTTACGCCCTCTAAAACAGTATGTTTTTCTACGGGGAAATCGAGCAGAAAAGAAAGTCCTTCGCCGGACAGGTCGAACAGTACCGAATCGAAATATTTATTATTTAGAAAAAAAGAAATTTTTACCGGTTCGTTTAAAGAAGGTTCTATCCTGAAAAACTTTCTTTTTTCTAGAGATAATATTTCTATAGGCTTATAAATTTCAAAGACGAAAAAATCTCCTTCTTTTTCATAATTATATAACTTTGAAAGAAAGAAATGCTCGTTGTTGCTGAATTTAAATGCTATTTTAATATAGGAAGATTCTATAAGTTTTAAATTGCCGGATTTGGGAACCATAGAGTCTATAGCAATAGATTCGTCTTTTACTTTAAGGATATTCGTCGTATATTCATCGTTGAAAGGAACCGGATAAATAATAACCGGTTTTTTCTGGTTGGCGAACCCTTTAAGTATGGAGTTAATTTCCTGCTTTTTGGAATATACGTTAATATCGGGATTTTCTTTCAGCTTTTTAATATCGAACATATGAGGCGGCTTATCCTAAAATAATAATATCCTGTCTTTTTCTTCGAGCCCGCTTACCATTTTTGCGTTTTCGAACTGCGAAGCATAGTTAAAATCGTCTGTACGCGATATTACTCCGTTAACGCCGCAGGAATGTTCGCAAACGGAAACCCTGTCCACGTTATGCTTATACTTTTTAATAAGTGAAATAAATTCTTTATCAATAATAAAAACCGATACGGCGCAACCCCTTTCCGCCGCCGCTTCGATTAAACCGTAAATATAGCCGGCATATTTATCGCTCGTAATAATAATGGCGAGTTTTACGTTCATATAGATATTGTATATTAATTTAGCCTATAATATCAACAGTATTTATCGTTTAAGACTTTTTTCACAAATTAAATAATTGCGGAAATTTTTTCCCCCTTTAAGGTATCCCTTTAAAGGTATCCGATTTATTTATTTTCTTGCTCCCGCCTACATCTTACGGTTTGCGGCGGTTAATTTTTATAGAACTTTTTAATGGCATATTTATTGCATAATTTATTAAATAAAATATTATAAAAAGGCGGTTCAATGAACGGCG
>JAJZYC010000084.1 GCA_021806125.1 bacterium | reverse complement strand
GCTTCTCATCGACGATTTAGCGGAGGTTTGCGGCGTCGTTTTATTTGAATTATTGCAGGGAATTAAATCCGAGCCGGAAAAAATAAAAATTAAAGAGATTTTATTAAATTTACCGTATGTCGAGGTAAATAAAATTATATGGCAAAAATCCGCTGAAATTTCTTCGGATATAAAAAAGAAAGGTTTTACCGTTCCATTTTCCGATATTTTAATCGGAGCATTAGCTATAGCAAACAACTTTTCCGTTTTTACCTTAGATAAACATTTTGAATTAATTTCGGGATTAGAACTATATAAAATTTAAAATAAATTAATAATTGTTGAAAAGAAGATAGATACAAGACATAATGTGTATAATGTTGTGTAAAAAAGAGTTAGTCAACTTATCTTTAAAAGAATATTAGACGCATTTAATTATATAATAATATTAATATGTTTTTATCGGCGGCAAGATATTTTAAAAAGAAGGTTATCGGTTCGAATAAGGGTATTTCGATAGTTCTGGCGATAATAATTATTATAGTGCTGGGGCTGGCGGGGTCTATTTTCGCTTATCTGACGTCGAGCGGCAATATTACTTCGAGGTCAAATTTAACGAGCGCGGCGGCGAAGTATGCGGCAAAGTCCGGGGTGGAGATAACGTTTTACGAACTGGAAAACAATTATCCCGCAGGTTTTAGTCCAGCCAATCCAAATATTTCTATGTGTCCGGCAAATCCTCCCTATCCAGTTTTACCGCCCGGCGTAACCGGCGGTCCTCCAAGCAATATTCATTATCTTTTAGGTAATAATCTGCAAGGCAGTCTGCCTCAAAGTTCTAATTATACTCCGACGTTTTGCGCGGTAGAGGGTAAATTAAGCGGAGGCGGAAACTGCACTTACTACGTCATTACTTCCAACGGCTTTGCGGGCGGAACGGAAAGAGAGGTTACGGCGGAGGTTGGTTATAAAATGGGCGGAGGCGGCTGCACCGGTATTTACGTCGAAACCGAACTCCCTAACGGCTAAAATTATGGAAAAAATAAACATAGCGAAACTTTATAAAATTTAAGAGGCATTTATGCTGAATACCGTACTTTACGCAATAAATTTCGGGGATTTTTATTACGAAAATCTAGACTGTTTTGCGAACTATTCGAAGCTCGGCTTAAAAGAAATCGTCCTGATACACGTTATCGACCCCGCAATTTTTCAGCACAGCCTTTATTCCGTCTATAAAAAAGAAGACGAAGAAAAGATAAGAAGGTTTGCCGAAATTAAACTTGAAGATATTAAAAAATACTTAGAAAAATCAGGTTTCGGCGTCCGCTACGTTATCAGGACAGGCAATATCGCGGAAGAAATCGCCGAAGAAGCGAAGGCGGAAAATATAGATTTCGTAGTTCTCGATAAAAAAGCGGGCGGAAAGCCTAAAGGCTATTTTTCGTTTTACGGTTCTCCGCTTTACGATATTATAATAAAAATAGAAAAGCCCGTCCTCGTTATGAGACGGGTTTTGTTTCATTCGTCCAGCGATTTTAAAAACGACAGGAAAACGAGCTGTAGAAACATTTTCGACGACGTCGTTTTCGCGACCGATTTTTCGGAGTTTTCACTTAAAGCCCTGCCCTTAATATCGAAAATTCCAGACGACGTAATCAAGATATTTACTATTTTGCATATTATCGACGAAAAATTAATTAAAGGGCTGAAAGATTCAAGGGACGATGAAATAGAAAATTACGAGAAAGGCCTGGCTGAAAAATTCGAGTCGGTAATGCGCGGCCTTAACTACAGGTTCGCAAAAGAAAAATCAAACTTGGAAATAGAGGTCAGAAAAGGCGCGCCTTGCAAAGAAATAGTAGATTTTATGGAAGAAACCGGAAAAAAACTGTTAATTCTGGGTTTCAAAGGAAGGGACAGGGAAGGCTTAAAGGAAATTATTTTCGGAAGCACCGCCGAAAGGATAATAAGCGCGCTTCCGTGCTCGATAATGATAGTTAAATAGACTGGATTCCCGCCTGCGCGGGAATGACTAAAATAAATTTTAATCCGCGACGACTGCAGTATTGCTATAGGATTTTGCGAAAAAGCCGAATAAAAGGGCTGCCAGAATTATTATAAACGCAACTAAACTATATGCGGAAATATAATTGTAATATTCAAACACCGCTCCTACCGCAAACGGCCCCAAAACAAAACCTAAATCGCTCAGCGTTCTGTATATGCCTATAGCCTCGTCGTACCGGCTCTTGTCCACGCTGTCCATCAAGTAAAGATTTCTTGCGGGACCCGAAAACCCCCCTCCCGCGCTTAATAATATAATGGATAAATCGAAAGCCGTTATGTTTTGAAATATGATGAAGCTTAAAATACCCGCCGCCGTTATAACAAAAGAAGTAATTATGGATTTTTTGACCCCCATGGCGTTGATTACCCTGTCGGAATAATATGTGAGAATTACGCCGATTACCGCCGATATGGAAACGAGCAGTCCTATATCCGCTTTATTAAGATTCATTACGCTGTAGCCGACAAGCGGCACAAGCTCCCTCCTCGAGCCTATTCTCGAGAAGAAAAACGAAAACGTTAAAAAACATAACGCAATAAAATTAAAATTATACAAAAGGGAAAAATATTTCTTCATATGACCCGGCAGTGAATCTGCGGGCGGTTTCAGCCTGCCGCCGCCGATATTTGCGTTCGGAATATTGGTATCTTCGTCGTTTATATTTTTTAAATTTTTAATATTATCGCCATTGTTATGGCCGTTATCTTTTGCGCCGTTTCCGGTAACGGTAACGTTATTGACGCCGTTCAGGAACTTCTTATTATAAAAAGCTATAATCAGACCTACGGTCATTATTGCCGCATAAAGCAAAAAAGCCGCTTTATCGGAAAATTCGTATGCGGCTATAGCGCCGAGAAACGGAGCGGAACCCATAGAAAGTCTTCTCGCTATCATATACCTGCTTAAAACTTTAGCCCTTTTTTCGTCTTTATAAAGCCGTTTCGTCAGAATTATCATCGACGACGTGTTAATTATGCCGGAGCCGAACCCTTCCATAAATCTGAAAATAAAAAGCTGGTAGTATGCCGTGGAAAGCAGGTATCCTACGGCGCCTAAAAAAATAAACAGTATGCCGATATGGATATATTGAGAATTAAACCTTTTGCTTATTATGCTTATCGGAATATTGATAAATATGCGGGCTAAACCGAAAGAAGCAATGATTAAGCCTATGGTAATTATGCTTGCGCCGAGGCTTTTCGCGTAAAGCGGAAGAACGACGGTATTTAATCCCAGGCCGAAATCCGCAAGGGCGATAGTCGAAAGAATTGCGATTAAAAGCCTTTTAGTGGAAGGGGGCGCAGGCGCAGTCACGGTTTCCGCAATTCCGTCCGTTTCCGTTTTGCCGCCGCGGTCGCCGTTATTTTCGTTATCTTTGCCGTTATTACCGTTGTTATTTAACGCCATAAGGGTTTATTTTACATGATAATGACTTTTTAGTCAATTGCCGCCCCTTCTTAACCGCCCCGTCAGGCTGATGCCTGCCACCAATATTTTTCTGCAGAAAAAGACATGCTTTTACTAAACACGCAGAAAAATATATCTCATTAAGGAGGGTAGCTGGGTGCTTGTTTAATATGATAAATTGATATATAATTTAATTATTATGACGGATTTATATTTAAAAAACGATGAAAACGAAAGCGGTTCGGGGAATTTAAAAAATACCAAAACCGTTCAAGATACTATAGCCTGGCTCCAAAAATATCTTGCGGCCGAAGTGGCTGGAAGGGATTTATATATCGAGCAGACAAAAACCCTTAATGACCCCATTTTGGTTCAGGCGTTAAAATCTTTTGCCTCTACCGAAAGCGGGCATATTATAAACATCAGGGAAAAAATAACGGAACTTGGAGGAACGCCTAAGCACCTTCAAGAGATAAGGGAAGCGCAGAAAGGGGTCAGCGAGGCTTCCCATCAGGTTTCCGCCCCTCTCGATATGCTCAGAATAGATTTAAAAATAGAAGAAAACGCAATTAACGATTATACCGCCGGATTAGAGGTAATCGAAGACCCCGGCGTAAGAGCGCTTTTAGAAAATAATCTTGCCGAAGAAATACATCATTCTTTATATTTGTCAAAAAGGATAAACGAAATTTTAGAATCCACAAAAGCCCGTATCGGAGCCATTAGAGGCATAGAAAAACCCGGAGGCAAAGAAGCTTCCGAAATTTTTAAGGCTTCAGTCGAGGTAGGACAGGCAAGACTTCAGAGAAGCTGGCTCGAAATGTCTATGTCCGGGCTTATAGCAGGCATGAACGTTACATTCGGCATAATAGCGTCTTCTTATGTCGCCGGAGCGACGGCTCCTTTCGTCGGGGCAAACATCTCCAAAATATTCGGGGCGCTGTTTTTTCCTATAGGTTTTATGTTTTTAATGATAGGCAAGAGCGAACTTTTTACGGAAAATTTTTTGGTCCCGGTAACCGCCGTCATTGCTAAAAGAGGTAAAATCTCCGACCTTTTAAAATTATGGTCGCTGACGCTGATAGGAAATATGGCGGGAATTTTTATTTTTGCCCTCGTAATAGCCGGTTCGTTAAATCAGATTGTTCCTCAGTTCGTAGTCGGGCATATACACGGTATTGCCGACAACTATATGAGCAGAACGCCTTTCGTAATGGTTTTAAGCGCTATTTTTGCCGGCTGGCTGATAACGCTTATGACGTGGCTTTTGATAGCTTCGAGCGGAACTCTGGCAAGAATTTTTATTATATGGGTCGTCGGCTTTATGATATATCTAAATTCTTTCAGCCACATAGTCGTGGCGTCGTCTGAAATTTTAATAGCAATCAATACCGGTTCCCATATTTCATATCTTCCATGGCTTTACCGCTACGTTCCTTTGACTATCATAGGCAATATGATAGGCGGCTTATTTTTCGTTACTATTCTCCAGTATCTACAGATTTTACACGCGGCATCCCCAGCTCCCGACGAACATTTTTCGTCTTCTTCATACGAACTCGATATGATGGGCGGAGGAAGCAGGACAAAAACCGCCGAAATGGAAAACGTCGAAAATATAGAAGATACTATTTAAAAAAACAAATTAAAAAATTTCGGAATTATGCGCTTGCAATGCAACCGGTTATTCGAGATTGCTTCGCTGCGCTCGCAATGACTGGTTCTCGCATCGACAAACACCGTCCCCTTTCTTGTCATTGCGAGCGCAGCGAAGCAATCTCGCTTTAAGAAAGAGAAAGACATTAAAATTGTATTGCCTTGCAAGCACATAATTCCGAAAAATTTTTATCTACCCTTAGTTGACTTATTAATTTTTTATGATAATCTTTATATAATAGATTACATAAACGAAAACGGTAAAGCAGGAGAGCTTTATGGAATATGATGAAAATGGAGTAAGTATAGTTCCTTCCGAATTTAAAAAAGAAATCTTCGAAGAAGCTAGAAAAGATTTTAGATACGAAGAATATGTCAGAGGCTGTTTAAACTGCGGCGTATGTACAGGCGGATGCCCGCCCCACAGATTCTTCGATTTTTCCCCTCGCATAGTACTTCAAAAAATGAAATCAAAAGACCCCGAACTTATCTGGATGATGATGGACGAATATATATGGGCGTGTTTCCAGTGTTTTACGTGTGCGATGATTTGTCCGTTTTTGAACAGTCCCGGAGGTATTATAGCTATATTAAGGGAAATCGCCGTAAGAAGAGGATTTGAATCTGCAAAAAAAGTCTTAAAACCTTACTCGAGAGTACTTTTAAAACTTACTGCATACGGAAATCAGCTTTCGCCCGATATGATACAGCCGGATTTCTTTCCCGACTGGGGTCCTCATATAGGATATGCCTCAACGGACCTTGCCGTAAAAAGAAAAGCGATACCTATGCCGACGCTTCAAGTTACTAATTTGGCATGGGACGTTGCGCCCGAAGCTATGAAAGAGTTATACGAAATATTTGACGAAGCGGGAGTTTTTAAGATAATAGAGTCCGTCGATCCTTCGCTTTACGAAATAATACAGGATATCGTGGACGACGTCAGGAGTTCTTGACGGGAAGCGATAATTAGCCCTAATTTATATGGCCTGGATTCCCGCCTGCGCGGGAATGACGAAATAGGTTGCGGGAAAGGCGAAGAAAAGACGGGAAAGGCGAAGAAAGGGTAAATTTTAAATTAAAGTTTAGTCACTCCTGCGAAAGCAGGAATCCAGAAATAAGGAGAGAGAGATATGGACGTAGAAATCAGCAACAGGCTAGGTCTTGCAAACGTAAAATCCGATTATATCCACGCCGCGGGTAGAAAACTCGAAAACATTCACGAACAGCTTCTCGAACTCGAGGCAAAAGGCGAGGTTAAGGTCATACATATTAAAGACGAGAATAAGGCTATAGAGGCTAATACTTTATTCGGCTGGAAGAAAAAAATTCCCACCAATAAAATATGGCATCATAAATCCTGCGGGCAGTGCGGCAATATTCCTGGCTATCCGGTTTCGCTTCTGTGGTTTATGAATCAGATGGGTCTGGAATACGTGGACGAGAGAAATCAGACCTCCTGCACCGCCTGGAATTATCACGGTTCCGCTACGTCTAACCCGGTAGGGCTTGCGGCGGTAGCCGTGAGAAACTGGCACAGGGCATACGAATTAGGTTTATTTCCGCTGTTCCACTGCGCTACCACGTTCGGCGATTATAAAGAAATGCGA
>JAJZYC010000083.1 GCA_021806125.1 bacterium | reverse complement strand
GTGGTTTTATAACAAAAAATTGTGCTTCGACTTTTATTATTGTTTTGGAGTAAGAGAGAAAAAGGACAGGGGGGGGGGGGGGGGGGGGGGGGGGGGGGATTAAATAATTAGTGAGTGTTACGGGATAATTTTATATAATATTAATTCATATGAAATATAATAAAAAAATAAGAAATATCGGAGCGATTCTGCTTGCCGGAGGTATGGGAACGAGAATGAAATCCGAAGAGCCGAAAGCGCTTTCCGGCTTATTGGAAAATCCTCTTATATTTTATACTATTAAATCCTTAATGGATGCCGGAAAAGCATTTAACGTCCGCCGCGGTATAAGCGGATACAGGGTTTTTTTAGATAAAATCGGTACGGTAATAGGGCATAAAGGAGAGCTTGTCAGAAATTACGTTCTAAAGGAAAAAAGATTCAAAAGAAAAGGACTGGCTTTAGACTTTTCGGTTCAGGAAAAATACCTCGGCACGGCAGACGCTGCAAAAAAAGCGTTAGATTTGTTTCCGGAAGGTGCCGAAGAAGAGGACGTGATAATATTGCCGTGCGATATGCCCTTGATAAAACCGGAAACTTTTATAGAAACCTTAAAGTTTCATTTAGACAACGGAAACGATTTAACAGTTTTGTCCGTGAAAGTAGAAAATCCTTATTCTTACGGCAGAATTCTAACCGATAAAAAAGGGTATGCGGAGAAAATAGTCGAAGAAAAAGAGTTATGCGATTTTACGCCGGATACCGCTTTGATAAAAGAAATTAATTCGGGAGTCTATATAATCAAATTAAATCTTTTAAGAAAATTTATCGGCCGCGTTAAGCCTAACAATAGAAAGAAGGAGTATTATTTTACGGATATAGTGGATATTTTTTATAAAGCGGGATTAAAAACCGCCTGCTATAAATCAGGTAATGCCGAGGAGTTTGTCGGAGTAAATTCGAAAGCTGATTTAATTAACGCCCAAAAAATATTGCAAAAAAGATTAATCGGAAATTTCATCGAAAAAGGCGTTAATTTCATATCCGACGACAACGTTTATATAGGCTATAATGTTGAAATAGGTGAAAATTCTGTTATATATCCGGGCGTTTTTTTATCCGGGAAAACTTTAATAATGAAAGGGGCTGTTATCGAAAACGGCTGCGTTATTAAAGATTCGGCTATTCTGGATAATACGAGAATAAAACCTTACAGCGTTATCGAGAACTCTGTTATAATGAACGACGTTCAGATAGGTCCATTTGCTAGGCTAAGGCCGGAAACTTTTATATCCGAAGGCGGCAGGATAGGAAATTTCGTCGAGGTTAAAAAAACTTTTATCGGGAAAAATACAAAAGCGTCGCATTTGAGCTATATAGGAGATGCCCGCATCGGCGACGGCGTCAATATAGGAGCCGGAGTTATAACGTGCAACTATGACGGAAAAAAGAAATATGAAACTATAATAGAAGACGGCTGTTTTATCGGTTCGGATTCCCAACTCGTCGCTCCGGTTAAAATCGGAAAAAATTCGTACGTAGCCTCAGGGACCACCGTAACTAAAGACGTCCCTGGAGGCGCGCTCGCAATATCGAGAACTCCGCAGAAAAATATAGAAGGGTGGGCGTTGAAAAAAATGAAAGCCGCAAAAAAGAAAAAATAAGAGTAGAAAAGGCTCTATGACGTCATAAACTTAAAGTATGGGAGATAATCGAGAATGTGCGGGATTATGGGATTTTCAGGTGGATATTCGAGGGGATTTTCCGAAAATTTAAACGGAAAAAGCTCCGTAGATATAGTTTTAAACGGGCTTAAAAGCCTTGAATACAGAGGATACGATTCTTCCGGCATAGCTTACTACGACCGGAGCGGAAAGAAGATAAAATGCATCAAAAAGTCGGGCAAACTCGTAAACCTTTCGACTGAATTCAGCTGTATCAAGCCCGTAAAATCGGATATCGCCATAGGCCATATCAGGTGGGCTACCCATGGAAAACCTACAGACGATAATGCTCACCCCCATATGGACTGCTCTGGAAATATCGCTATAGTTCATAACGGAATAATAGAAAATTACGCCGTTTTAAAAAGCAGGCTGATAAAAAAAGGACATAAATTTATTACTCCTACCGATTCGGAAGTCATAGCCCATTTAATCGAGGACAATATTAACGAAGGCAAAACCTTTTATGAAGCCGTGAGGCTTTCCGCCATGGAGCTTTCTGGAGCTTTTGCCGTTTTGGTATTGAATGCGGCAGAAAAAAGCATTGCGGCCGTGAAATACGGACCTCCGTTAGTTATGGTTCATAAAGGCGGCGAAGTTTATTTTGCGAGCGACGTTTCCCCCCTCATAGAATATTCAGACGAGGTTATATATTTAAAAAATTCTGAAATAGCTTATTTTCATGACGGAATACTGGAGCTGACTAATTTTAAAGGCAAGAAAACCGCCAAAACCGTTACGAAAATAGACTGGGATGCGTCGAGGGCGGTAAAGACCGGTTTTTCCCATTTTATGCAGAAAGAGATATTTGAACAGCCGTCGTGCCTTCTGGACGCATTTTCGTCGAGAGTAATATCCGTGAACGGGAGAAACGCGGGAGAAGACGGGAGCCGGCTTAAAAATAAAATAAAGGATTCGTTTTCCGGTTTCAAGATTATGCTCGAAGATGTAAAACTGACTAAAAAAGACTTGGCAGACGCGTCCAGAATAGTCATAACCGCCTGCGGCTCTTCTTATTATGCCGGTCTTGCCGTTAAGTATATGGCCGAATCGATTTGCGGCATTCCGGTTATAGTCGAATACGGTTCGGAATTCAGGTACGAAAACTTTCCTATTTCCAAGAACGATATATTCATAGGCATTTCGCAGTCGGGAGAAACTGCCGATACCAACAGCGCGCTCGAGCTTGCTAAAGCCGCACGCGCCGGCATAATTTCTATCACTAACGTTCCGGGTTCGCAGATAACCGCTATGTCCGATAAAGGCGTAATATACACGCATGCGGGTCCCGAAATAGGAGTAGCCTCCACGAAGGCGTTTACCACCCAGCTTTTATGCGGATTGCTTCTTGCTCTGCGTATCAGGGAAATTAAAGGGTATATTCCTTCCGGCGAGAACATCGACGGCCTTAAAATTTTTAACGATATGGTCGAGCTTCCGAAAAAAGTCGAGCAGATTCTTTTTATGGATGAGGCTATTAAAGAAACGGCAAAAAAATATTATAAAAACTCCAATTTTTTATATCTTGGAAGAGGTATATTGTATCCTATAGCGCTTGAAGGGGCTTTGAAATTAAAAGAAATTTCGTATATCCACGCCGAAGGTTATCCCGCCGGAGAAATGAAGCACGGCCCTATAGCTCTCGTGGACGAGAACATGCCGGTTTTGTTTCTCTTGTCTAACAATATGCTCGCTCCTAAAACAATATCCAACATCGAAGAAATAAAAGCAAGAGGCGGTAAAATTATTGCGGTTGCCGATTACGAGCCTGAAATAGACGGAGTGTCCGATTTAATAAAAATACCGGAAACGTCCGAAGTCCTGAGCCCTATTCTATACACTATTCCGCTTCAGCTTCTGGCTTATCATATCGCCGCTCTCAAAGGCACCGATATAGACCAGCCCCGCAATCTTGCAAAAAGCGTAACCGTAGAGTAAAATAGTATAGATACCAAGTAAACTAAATAGACTAATATGCCTTTTAATAATAATACAGCCTTCCAAACAGCCGCCTATCTTAAGGGTTTAAACGAAGAACAGCTTAAAGCCGTTCTTCATGACGACGGACCTCTTTTAATACTGGCGGGTGCGGGTTCCGGCAAGACCAGGGTTATAACTTTGCGGGCGGTGCATCTTATAAAAACCGGCAAAGCTAAACCTTACAATATTCTCGGCGTAACATTTACGAACAAAGCGGCTCGCGAAATGAAAGAAAGAATTAAAAAAGAGCTGGAATATGAAAACGGCGTCGGACGGATTGAATACGGCTCAGGTTACGGCGGCGGTTCCGGACTGCCGGAGTTTTCTACTTTTCACTCATTCTGCCTTAAGCTTCTTCGCAGGCATTCCGATTTAGCTGGCTATGAAAGCTCTTTTGTGGTCTTCGACGAAGACGATTCCGGGAAAATAATCTCTAAAATTATCAAATCGCTTAATCTGAACGAAAAAATCATTACTCCTTCAAAGGCAAAATACTTTATCGAAAAGAATAAAAATTCTTTCATTAATGCCGAGCAGTCTTTTGAAACGGTGAGGGCTTGGGAAAAGGATTACGCCGTCATATATTCGGAGTATTCAAAAAAGCTCAAAGAAAGCAACGCAATGGATTTTAACGACCTTTTGTTTAACGCAGTCAAGCTTTTTCAGAATAATCCGCAGATTCTGGAAAGGTATTCCGGCCTTTATAAATACATTATGGTGGACGAATTTCAGGATACCAATTATATACAGGACAAGCTGATTAAACTTCTTGCGGGCGGGCATAAAAATATCTGCGTCGTAGGAGACGACGACCAGTCGATATACAGTTTCAGGGGAGCGACCATAGACAACATTTTAAGTTTTGAGAAAACTTACCCCGGCTGTTCCGTTATAAAATTAGAAAGAAATTACCGTTCCACGAAAAATATTCTTAATGCCGCTTCTGTTCTAGTCAAGGGAAATAAACTCAGGAAGGACAAGACCCTGAAAACGGACAAAAAAGGCGGAGGCAGCAGGATAACGGTTTATCAGGCGAATAACGATTATTCGGAAAGCTATTATATAGCTAAAGAAATAAGGAGGCTTATAAGGGAGGACGGATATTCCAATAAAGACATAGCGATTTTATACAGGGCAAATTCCCAATCCAGGGTCATCGAAGACAGGCTTGTAAAGGAAAGCATAAGATATAACATTTACGGCGGGTTAAAATTTTATCAGAGAAAAGAGATAAAAGATATTTTATCGTTTTTAAGATTTGCGCTTAACCCTAAAGACGCGGTGAGTTTTGAAAGGAGCATTCAGTGCGTTCCTACAGGCGCAGGCGAAAAAACGATAAAAAATATGCAGGACATCGCATTTAAAAACGGAGCCGATATTTTAACAGCTTTAAAAACGGGGCTGTTTTCCTCAATAAGAGGATTGAACAATATGCAGGAGCAGACTATTTCCGTTTCAATCGAATTTTCCCGGCTGACCGCCCGCGATTTTTCCGTTTCCGGTATCGCAAATTATTTCGGCGTAATATTGAAAATAAAATCGGAAATAGAATCGGCAATATTAAGCAAACATGAAGGGGCGGTTAAAACAGGCAATACCGATGCGGGAGAAGAATCTGGCCGCGGTTACGGTTCGAACTCCGGCGATAAACTGGCGGATATAATCAATTTCGCCTATAAAGCTTCGGGCTATGAATCTATGCTTAAAGCCGGGGTATCCAAGGCTAACGAACTTGACGGCAACAGGCTAGAAAATATAGAAGAACTGATAAACGCTTCCCATGATTTCGACGATATCACCGAGTTTTTAGACCAGAGCGCGATTAACGATACTAAGGAAGAACCGGATGCGGGGGGCGGTTCGGATATTACAAAAGTGTCGCTCATGACCCTCCACAGCGCAAAAGGCTTAGAGTTTCCGGTTGTTTTCATCGCTGGGCTTGAAGAGCATCTCTTTCCGCACATAAGGTCTTTAGACAACGAGCTGTCGCTGGAAGAAGAAAGAAGACTTTGTTACGTAGGGATAACAAGAGCGAAAGAAAAACTTTATCTTACATGGTCTAAAAGAAGAAGGTCGGGCAAAGAGTACAAATATAATATGCCGTCGAGATTTTTAAGGGAGATACCCGAAGAACTTATCGAAGAGATTATAGATAATTACGAATATTATTAAAAAGGGGCTGTTTAATGGAAACGGATAAAAAAGAAAACATAATCGACATACACCACGTAATGAAGCTGGCAAAGCTTGATTTGAGCGAAAAAGACCTCGGACATTTCGCTTCGGAATTAAATAAAATACTGGAATATATAAATATGATACAGGAAGCCGACGTTTCAAAAATAGAAGACGCATTAAACGAACTTGAATACGATAAATTGACTTCGGGAAGCGATTTAAGCGATAAATTTTATAAGGACTGCCGCATAGACGAGTGTAAAATCGACGACAGTTTCGATTTTGCTATAGTCAAAAGCAACGCCCCTGCTTTTGAAACGCGGAGCGCCGGTTCTGAAGAAGGCTTTTTCGTCGTGCCGCAGATTATAGAATAAATAATTCAGTAATAAAATAAGCATTTATATAATAACGAGGTAATTATAAATGACCGATGATTTATACAAGCTGACCATAGGCGAACTCGGCGTTCTTTTAAAAAATAAAGAAGCAACGAGTAAAGACATTTTAAACTCATATATAAAAAGGATAAAAGAAGCCGACCCTAAGGTTTCGGCTTATCTGTACAACGATTTCGAAGAGGCAGAGCGAAACGCCGAAGCCGCAGACAAAATCATCGCTTCGGGAGGCGGTTTTCATCCTCTTACCGGTATTCCGCTTTCGATAAAAGATATTTTTTTAATAAAAGGCAAAAAGACGACATGCGCCTCAAAAATATTGGATAATTTTATAAGCCCTTACGATTCTACAGTCGTAAGGAAGTTGAAAGAAAATAATTACGTTTTTTTGGGAAAGGCAAATTTAGATGAATTTGCCATGGGCTCTTCAACCGAGAACAGTGCTTATAAAACAACGAGAAATCCTTACGATTTGAACAGGGT
>JAJZYC010000082.1 GCA_021806125.1 bacterium | reverse complement strand
CAGTTCGTATGCATGCCTATAAGAAGCACAGGCGTCTTTAGGAACCGAATAGCCGGAGCTTAAAAAAAGCATCTCTTTCAGAATATGCCCTACGTATTCATGGTAATACAGCGCATCTTCAATTTCTTGTTTTATGTTTTCGGTTTTTCCGGCTTTTATATCGGCCAAGAGCCCTTCTTCCTCTTTGTCTAAATGAAGGAACATAGCCTGCGACATTTTAGTAAAAAGCTCTCTTATTTTAAGAAGTTCCGGGTGCCCCTTTCCGTGGACGTTTGAAATTTTTTCGACATAACCTTCAGCCTCAGGAATATGAACCCGTAAAAACGTATGGTGTATATTAACTATATAGTCTATTAAAAAATTAACGTCCCAGTCGTTCGCTTTTTTACTTAACGAATAATTATCGTCGTTTTCCGCCGCCGAAGGACTTCTTAATTCATCGACTATAAGCAGCCGGTCTATGCCGGATTCTTCGCATACATCTTTTAACGTTTTTGAACCGCCGCAGCAAAAATCCACTCCGTATCTTTTAAATACCCCTATTTTTTCCGGATTTTCGGAAGCAATTTCGCCTACGCTCTTTAAAAGCAAAACATCCTCGTTGGTTTCCATTTATATTTCTCCTTGAATTTTTATGAACCCTTATTTATTTTTTGTAATTTTAACGACCCATTTAACCGGCCCGTTTTCTAAATATTCCCATGCAAAAGCGTCTCCGTTTTCCGCCGTAAGCTGATAATGCAAAGGTTTGGGGTCATGGTCGTTTTCTATTATAAGGCTTTTCCCGCTTTCAAGTTCTCCCAAAATTTTAAATATTGTAGAATGTTTATATTTCGGTTCTATAACCGTTACGTCTAAAGTTATCGAATCTTTATTTCTTTCCATTTCCATTTTTTTCTCCTTGAATTTTAAATTTTCCACTATTTATTTTTTAACTTATAATTCTATTATCACTAATTTTAAACGTTTAATATATGATTTTTATCACATTAATAAAATAATTTTATGAAACGGAAAATTAATTATATCCACTTTCCAATTGTTCATTTACTATAAAAATATGGTAAAATATTGCTATGAAAAACAAAACGATATTTTATATTTTACTTGCAGGCATAACATTTTTTGGACTGATATTTTTAATCTACTTTATACATAAAGATAGTTCCGCAATAAACGTTATAAATCTTAAGAAATTGTCTCCTATACGGCAGATAAACAAACAAGCTTCCAGTTTGCGCCTGTCCGAAAAGCCTTTATCTAAGCCGTATTTTAAACTTGCCGTAGCTTCGATGATGTCGCCCGTCGCAAATATCGATGCATATAAGCCTTTTGCGGGATATATAGCCGGAGCGCTTCATATGCCCGTTAAGATTGTTCAAAAGAGGACATATTTGGCGGTTAATAACCTGCTTATAAAAAATAAAATAGATTTAGCTTTTATATGTACCGGAGCATACGTTTACGGAGGATTAAAGAACAAAGTAAAAATAATCGCCGTTCCGGTTATAGACGGAAGAAAAACATATCAGGCCTATATAATTGCCCATAAGCCTTCGAAGATTGAATCGATTAAGGATTTGAAGGGGAAGGTATTCGCCTTTACCGAACCGTTATCGAATACCGGCTATGAATATCCCGTTGGATTTTTTAAAAAAAACGGCATAAATCCTAAAACGTATTTTAAAACGGTAATATTCACTTATAATCATACGGATTCTATTAAAGCTGTCGCGGCTGGTATTGCAGACGGTGCATCTGTAGATTCCATCGTTTATTCTTACACATACGATAAATATAAAAGCGTAAGGCTTCACACAAAAATTATTTTAAAATCGCCCCTGTTTCCTATCCCGCCGATAGTTATGCCCTATAGAGTAAATAAAAGATTGAGGGCTAAGGTTAAAAAAATCCTTTTAAACATGTCGAAAAATCCGAAAGGCAGATTAATTTTAAAACAACTTAATATCGACGACTTTGCCCCGCCGGATATAAGCAGATATAAATAAATATGAGATTTCCTTTATTATCCGCGGCAGTTTCGATTTTAAAAAAATTTTATAACGTTTCTTTAAGGATAAAAGTTATAGGCCTTGTCATATTTGCGACGCTGTTGCTCGGACTGCCCGTTATATATTTTGTGAATATAAATTTTTCCCGGCAAAATAATATGCAGTTAAAATTAATGAGCTTAGCCATTGGTAAACAATTATCGTCCCAGTCGGTAAATTATATTCTCGAGGACAATTTTTACGCTTTGGAAAAATTATTAAAAAGCTCGGTTAAAAGCGACCCCGACTTAGTTTACGCATTTATCGAAAACAAAAAAGGCGAGGTTATCGCTTCGACTTTTGACGGCGGATTCCCCGCAGATTTATTGAAAGTTAACAGCTTTAACCCCAAAAGTTTATCCGCAGTCAAAATTAAAACAAATGAAGGCTTGGTATATGATACCGCCGTTCCAATATTACGGGGGCGGTTAGGCACGGTAAGAGTCGGAATTTCCACTAAAAGGTCGAGCATGCTTCTTTATTCGCTTATAAGGTCTATAATTATAGTTATGATTTTTGCCGCCGTTTTAGCTATTATACTTTCAAGTTCTATCGCATGGTGGGTTATGACGCCTATAGTAAAACTGTCGGAAGCTTTTAATAAAGTCAAAAGCGGCAGTTACGACGTAAAACTCGATATTAAAAGAGACGACGAGATAGGAATGCTCGCGAGAGATTTTAATAAAATGGCGGTAAGTTTAAAAAAAGCAGACGAAGAAAGGATGGAAAACGACAACTTAAGGAAAAATTTTATCAATAACGTAATAAAAGCTCAGGAAGAGGAGAGAAAAAGGATAGCAAAAGACCTGCACGACCAGTTTGCCCAGATGCTCGCATACATAAAAATAAGAATCGGACTTCTTAAAAATCTTAATAACATCGAAGAAGCAAGGGAAAGCGTTGCCCAAATAAGTGAAGAGCTGACTAATGCTTTAGACGTAGTGCGAAATATCGCAAGAAGCCTTATGCCCGGAATACTTGAAGAAATGGGTCTGGTGTGCGCGGTTACCAGCTATATAGACGATATTAATAAAAAGAGCCTTAATTTTAAAGTAGATTTTTATTCGGATTACGATATTAAAAACAAAAGATTCGACCAGAATATAGAAATTAACGTGTACAGAATAATTCAGGAGGCTCTGTCTAATGTTATACTCCACTCGCATTCAAATTATGCTAAAATAAATTTAGGAATTGCGGAAGGAAAAATCATAGGCTCCGTAGAAGATTACGGAACGGGTTTTAACTACGGACTTATCAGCAAGGACAGTCTCGGAATATTCGGGATGACGGAAAGGGCAAAACTTTTAGGAGGAGATTTAAAAATCGAATCTAAAACCGGCGCCGGAACCCTGATAAATTTTTATATTCCCTTATAATTAAAATAAAGCCGCAACGGGAGATAAAATTAATGATAAATATAGTTTTAATCGACGACCACTTTCTTATGGTTTCCGGCTTAAAAATGATAATAGCCGGGCAGGAGGATTTGCGGGTCGTGGGAACCGCAAACGATGCCGTGTCGGCAATGGGAATCGTTAAGGAGAAAAAACCGGACGTTATAGTCTTAGACATTTCCCTTCCCAAAACTAACGGACTTGATTTAATAATAGGGCTTAAAGAAGTTTCTCCCGATTCCAAGATACTTATTTTAACTATGTACGAAGACAGGCAGTATGTTCAAAGGGCGCTCGATAACGGCGCATTGGGTTATCTGCCGAAAAAAGCCGTAGAATATGATTTGATTTACGCGATTAAAACTGTAGCCGAAGGAGAATTATATATTCATCCGTCGTTAGTAAAAGATTTAATAGGCAAAGACAAAGACAAAAATGTCGAAGAATATCGGAAATATAACGGCGCAGGCGAGGGTTCAGCCCCCGCCGGAAGCGAAAACGCCCTTCGAAATTTATGGAATAATTTAAGTCCAAGAGAACAGGAAGTTCTTATATTCGTAGCGGAAGGTTTTTCGAACAAGGAAATAGGAGAAAAGCTTTTTATTAACGATAAAACCGTAGCAACCCACCGCTTGAGGGGAATGGAAAAATTAGGATATATAAATAAATCCGAGCTCGTAGATATTGTTTTCTTTAAGCTTAAACTTATCGATAAATAAGCCCTAATCCTGCAACAGAAATTTTACTTTCTGGATTCCTGCTTTCGCAGGAATGACACCCTTTGAATTAAAAGTTAAACCCTCTTAAAGTCATTCCTGCGAAAGCAGGAATCCAGAATTTACATAAAAAGAAACATTTAAATATTTTCTAACGCATTAGTTATTAAGAAATAAAATTTTTGCCGCGTAATATTTTTTCTTCATTTTATTTCAGATTTTTCCTTACAAAAATCCTACTTTGTATTATTTCATTCAGCCGCCGCCCGTGATAATAATAAAATATATATTTTATTATTATCACGATAATTTTAATATTAGAAGGGGGTAGGTTAATGAAAAAAGAAAACATTTCTGAAGAACAAAACCCAAAATTAGACAAAAAAGAAAACGAAGAAAAAGGCAAACGTTCCAGAAGAAATTTTATTAAGATGCTCGGGTTAGGAGGATTGGCGGCGGCGGTCGGCGGAGCGGCAGGGCTGTCGAAAGCAAGCAAAGCAGTTGCGGCGCCTTTAAAAAAAGAGAACGGTAAAAAAAGCGGACATAATACTCCCGAAAAAGGGACGGACGTCCCTACCGGCGCTTTGAAAAATCACAGATGGATGGGATGGATGAATCCGTCGCAGGACGTAAAAGACGGATGGAACGAATGGATGAGGACGATAGAAAACCCCCACGACCTTCCTATATGGCACGACAATTTTTATACGATTAAAGACTCTAAACCGAAGCACCACTGGGCAATGGTAATGGATTTAAGGAAATGCGTCGGATGCCAGGCATGCGTGGTAGCCTGCAAGAGCGAAAACAACGTTCCCCTCGGCGTTTTCAGGACCGTGGTTCAGGTAATGGAAACGGGGCATATGGTTGCGGATGCAGGGGGCGACATAGTAACGGATGAAGGCAATTTTATGCCGGACATTAAGAAATTCAATCTTCCGAGAATGTGCAACCACTGCGACCACCCTTCATGCGTTGAGGTTTGTCCCGTCAAAGCGACGTATAAAAGGCAGGACGGCATAGTCTTAATAGATTATAACGTCTGCATAGGATGCGGAACTTGCCTTCAAGCCTGTCCCTACGATATGCGGTTTTTCAATCCGGTTCAATATACGGCGGATAAATGCACGTTTTGCGTTCACAGAATAGACAGGGGGCTTATGCCCGCCTGCGTAACTTCGTGCGTCGGCAGGGCGAGGAAATTCGGCGATTTAAA
Organism: bacterium; assembly: GCA_021806125.1. Taxonomy (GTDB): domain Bacteria; phylum SZUA-79; class SZUA-79; order Acidulodesulfobacterales; family Acidulodesulfobacteraceae; genus Acidulodesulfobacterium_A. The sequence continues at coordinate 1,459 of JAJZYC010000082.1, read as the reverse complement.
CGACCCGAAGAGCGAAGTTTCGAGGCTTATCGCAGGATATTCGACTTCCCAACTTAAAATTTCCACGGGCAACGACCCGCAGGTTTTTTATATCGATTTAGACGGAAAATTAGCCGAAGCGGCTAATCCGGAGACGGTTAAGATGGTATATACCTACGCAATGTCTTTTAACACGACGGCATATCAGAAATTAGGAGGAGAAGTTTTACTGCCGTTAGTAGAAGAAAAAGAAGACCCTTATAAAGGTTAGTAAAAGATTAATTAAAACTTTAAAGCAAGGAGCAGATATTATGACTTTATTAAACGGTTTTTTAGAAAATCCGGTATGGGGCTTGCCGATAGTAATTTATCCTTTTTTATCGGGTCTTGTCGCGGGGTCGTTTGTCGTTGCGTCGCTATCGCACCTTTTCGGGATGGAAAAGTTTAAGCCTTTGGCCAAACTTGCGGCGATAGTGAGTTTTGCCATGCTTATACTTGCCGCGCAGGCGCCTCTGGCAGACGCGCTTCAGCCGTCGAGGGCAGTTTGGGAACTGTATTTCAGGGACCATTTTCCATATTCTCCTTTAGGCATGTTCATTATAATATGGACGCTTTATATAATTCTTATGCTTTTTGAAATGTTTTACCTGTTCAGGGTTTCCAACATAAAAAGAGCGCAAGAGGACAGCGGTTTTAGAGGCAAATTAGCGGATTTCTTTACGCTCGGAAATAAAGACTTATCGGAAAAAGCCGCAAAAAAAGACCATAAAGCCCTTATGATTATTGCGGCGTTAGGCATAGGTCTGGCGTTTCTGTTTCACGGCTACGTCGGATTTTTATTCGGCGCCATAAAAGCCAGGCCGTTGTGGTCGAATCCGCTTATTCCAGTTTTGTTTATAACGTCCGCCATTGTTTCCGGCATTGCGCTTATGGGCGTATTATACGTGATAGGCTTTTCGTTTTATTCCGATAAAAATAAGGTAAAATCCGAAACCGTTTGCGCGCTTAATAAAATTTTGCTGTTAATGATAGGATTCGACCTGTTTTTCGATTTAATCGAATGGCTTTATTCAGTCCGTTCTTATGCGCCAAAGGATGTTTACGAAGGATGGCACTCCGTTTTCAGCGCGGGCGCGGGCGGCGTTTTAGCGTTTAATTACCATTTTATGCAGATAACTCTTGGACTTATTTTACCGGCGCTTCTGCTTATTTCAAAAAAAGTAAGAAATTCTAAGGTGTGGACGGTGATAATAGGCTTTTTAGTGCTGATAGGCGTCTGGTCAATGAGGTTTAACACAGTCGTCGGAGCCCAGCTTCAGACAAAAATAGGACAGGGGACCGTTCTCTTCGATATTCCCTGGCTCGGTTACGACGGATACATAACGGGAATAGGATTATTTGCGTTAGGCATCTTTTTAATATTCGTTTTCGGCTATTTATTGGGATGGGAAGATAAACCCGAATTAACCGGTAATAATTA